>NZ_JAKRFV010000041.1:0-4375 GCF_022347945.1 Pseudoalteromonas sp. MM17-2
CGAGCGCGAGCAGCAGGAGCGCTTAGCGAAAGAACAGGCAGAGCGTGAAGAGCAGGAACGTTTAGCTAAAGAACAGGCAGAACGTGAAGAGCAGGAGCGCTTAGCGAAAGAGCAAGCAGAACGTGAACAGCAGGAGCGTTTAGCTAAAGAACAGGCAGAACGCGAGCAGCAGGAGCGCTTAGCGAAAGAACAGGCAGAACGTGAAGAGCAGGAACGTTTAGCGAAAGAACAAGCCGAGCGTGAACAGCAGGAGCGTTTAGCTAAAGAACAGGCAGAACGTGAACAGCAGGAGCGTTTAGCGAAAGAACAAGCAGAACGTGAAGAGCAGGAACGCTTAGCTAAAGAACAAACCGAGCGTGAAGAACAAGAACGCCTCGCCCAAGAGCAGGCAGAAAAAGCGGCCGTAGCTGAGAAAAAGCCAGGGTTCTTCTCACGACTCAAAAAAGGGCTATTAAAAACCAAGTCAAACATCGGCTCCGGCTTTGCGTCTATATTTAGCGGCAAAAAAATTGACGATGAATTATTCGAAGAGCTAGAAACACAATTACTAACAGCCGATGTCGGTGTTGATACCACCGTGAAGTTGATTGATAGCCTTACCGATGCAGCAGATCGCAAGCAGCTCAAAGATGGCGAGGCTTTATATGAGCTACTGAAGCAAGAGATGGCAACAATGTTGGCAAGTGCTGAGCAGCCATTAAACCTTGAGGGCAAAGATGGACCGTTTGTCATACTTATGGTCGGTGTTAATGGTGTCGGTAAAACCACCACCATAGGTAAGCTTGCTAAACAGTATCAACAACAAGGGAAGTCGGTAATGCTTGCTGCAGGCGATACCTTCCGTGCAGCAGCGGTAGAACAACTGCAGGTGTGGGGAGAGCGTAACGATATTCCCGTTATCGCGCAGCATACCGGAGCTGATAGCGCTTCTGTGGTCTTTGATGCTTTCCAAGCTGCAAAAGCGCGCAACGTTGATGTGCTGATTGCTGACACCGCTGGGCGCTTGCAAAATAAAGACAATCTAATGCAAGAGCTTGAAAAAATAGCGCGAGTGATGAAAAAAATAGACCCTGAAGCACCCCACGAAGTGATGTTGACCATTGATGCGGGAACAGGTCAAAATGCGATAAGCCAAGTAAAGCTATTTGATCAGGCCGTTGGTTTGACCGGTATCACTTTGACTAAACTAGATGGTACGGCGAAAGGGGGAGTCATATTCGCCATAGCCAATCAGTTTAAAACACCTATTCGCTATATTGGTGTGGGTGAAAGCATCGATGACTTGCGTACTTTCAAAAGTGATGACTTTATAGAGGCGCTGTTTAGCAACGAACAATAATTACCCTAACATTGGGAAATAATAACAATGATAAAGTTCCAAGAGGTCAGTAAAACCTACCCGGGGGGGCATCGAGCCTTAGAGAAAATCAGCTTTCATATCGAAAAAGGAGAGTTGGCTTTTCTCACCGGGCACAGTGGCGCTGGTAAGAGTACGCTGCTTAAGCTTATTAGCTTAATGGAGCGCCCTTCAGCTGGTAAAGTCGCCATTAATGGCGTAGACCTCGCTGCTATCAAAGCAAAGCAAATTCCATTTGTGCGCCGCGATATAGGTATTATTTTTCAAAATCATCGACTTCTTGAACGTTACTCCGTGTTTGATAATGTCGCGTTACCGCTGATTATTGAAGGGGCACATCGCAAACAATTAGAAAAGCGTGTCTATGCTGCGCTGGATAAAGTGGGGCTCAGTGATAAAGCCCGCTGTAACCCAACAACTCTCTCTGGGGGTGAACAACAACGGGTGGGCATAGCCCGCGCAATCGTTAACTCCCCACCTTTGCTGCTCGCGGATGAGCCCACGGGTAACCTAGACCCTGAGTTATCGATGGAAATTCTGCAATTATTTGAAGACTTCAACCGCCATGGTACTTCTGTGCTTATTGCCACTCACGACCTTGGCTTAATAGCGCGGATGAAATATCGTAGCCTGACGCTTAAAGAAGGCCGTCTGCTCAGTGATCCACTGGCTCAGGAGGCGCTCTCATGAGTCTATTATTTAAAGGTCGGGAAACTGATTATCAGCGCAAAGGCCATTCGCCCGTTGCACGCATGTACTTCGGTATTATTAATACGATTCGTCAAGGGGTGCAGAGCTTAGGAGAGATGTGGCGTACACCCACTGCATCAATGATGACAATCCTTGTACTGGGACTAAGCTTAACCTTACCTTCTACTTTGTACTTAGTCGTTAAAAATGTACAGAAAGTCAGTAGTGGCTTTGATAATGCAGCAGAGATTTCCTTATTTGTTAAAGAACAAATGTCGGAGCAACAAACACAAAGTTTGGTAAAACGTTTGGCGCTCTATAAAGAAGTTGAAGAAGTGCGCTTTATTAGCAAGCGCCAAGCGCTAGAAGAGTTTAAACAGGTGTCTGGCTTTGCTAATGCGTTAGATTATTTGGATGACAACCCTTTGCCTGATGTGGTGCTGGTCACTCCGGGTGAACGCTACCGTAATGCAGATGCTGCTAATGCGCTACTAGATAAATTACAACAAGAGCGAGAGGTCGACTTTGGCAAGTTGGATATCGAGTGGCTGGAGCGTCTAAATGCAATTTTGAATCTTCTTAAGGAAAGCGTGATCACTATTGCCCTATTATTACTCACTTCTGTCATTCTTATTATTGGCAATACCATTCGCTTGTCTATTATTGATAAGCGCAGTGAAATTCAAGTAATGAAGTTAGTTGGTGCTACCAACGGCTTTATTCAAGCTCCATTCTTATGGACAGGCATCTGGTATGGCATTATTGGCGGCTTTGTGGCGCTAATTTGCAATCTGCTGATGATGTGGTGGTTAGAGTCGGCCGTTGTGCAAGTGACCGGAATATACCAGTCGAACTTCATTCTAGAAGGGCTCGATGCGAACGAATTCCTCATTCTTATTGGCTTAGCGGTGATCTTGGGCTTTAGTGGTTCGTACTTATCTGTGCGTCGATATATCAAGGAAATTGAACCGGATAAAGTTTAATGGGCTGGCACCGCTTGTAAGCACGGTTGTTTCATCAAGTGATGCTCATAGCTTTGCTTGTGGCAAGTGCGTGAGGCGGTGCTATAGTTCACTTCTAATTCAGGGCTTCTTTGCTAGGTTGAATTTAACAGTTGTTGTTATTCTTTTGTCATCTTTGTTAGTTACAATTGAATCTCTCAACTTATTTTCCTTTTTTATCATTAAGTTAGAACGCATTAAGAAGATTTGTAGAACTTCTTGATATGCATAAGGTCAAAGGTTACAATGCGATTAGCACTCTCAGTTAAAGAGTGCTAAATTAAATGGACAGATTGATCACCCGAGGTGAAAAATGAGCACGAATTTAAATGCAATGGCATTAACGGTTGGCCAACAAAGCGCGAGCATCGAAGGATATTTGCAGGCTGTTAGCACCATCCCAATGCTCGAGGCCGAGGAAGAACGTCGGTTAGCGACTCGATTACAGCAACAAGGCGATCTAGAGGCTGCAAAGCAGCTGATCATGTCGCATCTGCGTTTTGTCGCCCATATTGCCAAAAGTTACAGTGGCTATGGTTTGCCACAATCAGACCTAATCCAAGAGGGCAACATTGGCCTTATGAAAGCAGTTAAACGTTTCGATCCCAGTGTGGGAGTGCGTTTGGTGTCTTTTGCCGTACACTGGATCAAAGCTGAAATCCATGAATATGTGCTTAAAAACTGGCGTATCGTAAAAGTTGCGACCACTAAAGCGCAGCGTAAACTGTTCTTTAATCTACGCAAAAACAAAAAGCGCCTAGGTTGGTTCAACCAAGAAGAGGTGGCCACAGTGGCCAGCGAGCTAGGCGTTAGTGAAAAAGAAGTACGTGAGATGGAATCACGTATGAGCGGCCAAGATATGGGCTTCGATTTAAGTGCAGACGAAGATGATAGCAGTGTTGGGCAAAGCTATTCGCCAGTGCAATACTTAACTGACAACGCTTCGGATTTAGCCGAAAGTGTAGAGCAGGAGCAATGGCAAGAGCAATCACATGCACGCTTATTCTCAGCACTGAAAACGCTGGACGATCGTTCGCAGGATATCGTTACATCGCGTTGGCTTGCAGATGAGAAAGCGACACTACAAGAGTTGGCACAAAAATATGAAGTGTCAGCAGAGCGTGTACGCCAGCTAGAAAAAACGGCGATGAAAAAGCTGCAAAATGCGATGGCATAAGTAGTTATACCGTGCTCAAAAAAGGCCAGCTTAGCTGGCCTTTTTCGATCTAAGTGACCCGTCCTAAATAGCGTTGACACTTTTCAAACTTAATTTGGAGAGTGTAATGAAATCAAATAGCAAACGAACTCAACGAGATTATTCCCTCGC
>NZ_JAKRFV010000042.1:0-4354 GCF_022347945.1 Pseudoalteromonas sp. MM17-2
CAACAAAACTGAGATAACAGACTCCGAAGCACTCGATATAATGGAAAAACTTTCAGCGTTTCCTAAATCTTATAACGCGCTTCAAGTTGTTTTGTTTGCGTGTCCAGACGATGATGAACTCGTCGACGAAAAATATGAAAACATTGTAGCCGTGTGGAAATCGGCTACTTAACAAGTTACTTAAAAGGACGCATAAATGCTTGGCTTGCGCTCCTTCGTCGCTAATTTTAGCCAAGCATTTATGCGCCCATTAGTAAGGCGTTAGAACACCAAACTTAAGAGGGAATTGAGTGGCCTCAGAGTTGTTGAGAATCAAAAAAAGGAAGGAAACTCGAAATGAGTTGGTTTCCTTGTATGAAAAAGCAGACCAAGTTCTTCTGATTCATTACTCTTGTGAGTCTTTTTATGACATCAAAGACGGAAGAACTCCACGCGTAACATCAATTGCTGTCAGAAATTTAAAAACGGCTCAAACAGAGAGTTTTTCTGTACATAAAATTGCTGAAAGAAACGGCGTGCCAATTGAAGAGATACCTGACAGGTATGATGAGCTTGAAAAGGAAATGCTGGAAGATTTCTTCGAGTTTGTTAAATACAGGCAGACCTTTCATTTTGTACATTGGAATATGCGTGATGGAGCATATGGTTTTTCTGCCATTGAGCATAGGTTTCAAGCTCTTGGCGGTGAGCCCTATAAGATTCAGGATGATAAAAAGTTTGATCTAGCAAGGGCGCTCGTTTCTTTATTTGGCAGGCAATATGTAGGGCACAGCAAGGCAGGTCGATTTTTAGCTATCGTTGAGTTAAATAAGATAACTGATAAAGATGCGCTAAACGGAAAAGAAGAGGCCGACGCTTTCGAGGCTGGGGAATATGTAAAGCTGCATAGGTCAACGCTAAGAAAGATAGATTGCATGTCAAATATATTTGAAAGAACAATAGACGGTTCATTAATAACCAATGCTACATGGCAGGATCGTTACGGAATACACCCCAAGGCTATCGTTGAATACGTTAAAGATCACTGGTTATGGTCCATCATAGTAATCATCGCAATAATTAGTGGGCTTGTGGGGAAAATTGCAGGCCTGTTCTAACAATCAAAGGCAGCGGACGCCAAAAAGCGGCGCGCGCTGCTTTGGGCGTTATGTGCTCAGGAAGTCATAAATATTAGCTCGGAAGTATGAAAATGATTTTTGATCGAGAAACTGAAATCTTTATACGAGATTACGTGAAAGATTTGAATGAAGGGACTGCGGCGATTTTTGCTGGCGCAGGGCTATCTATTCCTGCTGGGTTTGTCAATTGGCAGGAATTAATGAGCGAAATTGCCTTTGACTTGGGTTTAGATATTAATGTCGAATCCGATCTTGTTTCGCTTGCGCAGTTTCACGTAAATGAAAATAGAACCAGATCAAAAATTAGTCGAAAAATTCTTGAGGAGTTTATTGATGAAACTGACGAGACTGAAAACCACAGGATTCTAGCAAGACTGCCAATTTCATCTGTATGGACTACAAACTACGATGAGCTTATCGAAAAGGCGTTTTTAGCAGAAGGTAAAGTTTCAGATATAAAGCACAATGTCAAACAGCTGCTAAATAACAAGCCTAAAAGAGACGTTGTAATATTTAAAATGCACGGCGATGTATCTTGTCCAACTGAGGCGATAATAACCAAAGAGCAGTATGAGCAATACCATCAGACGCACGAACCATTTATCAATGCTCTGACAGGTGAGCTTACGACAAAAACTTTCCTGTTTTTAGGTTTTAGCTTTACTGACCCTAATCTTGACTACGTGCTCAGCAGGCTTAATTTTCGATACTCTGAAGATAAAAAGCAGCATTACTGCATCACCAAACGCCCCACTCTTGGTGATAGAAATAATCCAGATCAAGCAACATATGACTATAACGTCAGAAAGCAGGAATTGATTATAAATGACCTGAAAAGGTACGGAATAAAAACACTTCTTGTTGATGATTATGAAGAAATAACTAAGATTCTAAAAGAGATTGAGTCTCGATTTAAAAAGAAAACGATTTTTATTTCCGGTAGCGCTGAAGTTTACAGCCCTTACGAAAGACAAGAATCAATTGAGTTTATTCATAAGATATCTCGCGCATTAGTTGAAGGTAATTTCAGAGTTGTTAATGGGTTTGGTTGGGGAGTTGGGAGCTCCGTGATAAATGGGGCTTTAGAAGCGATATATTCAAAGCCATTAAAATACTCAGATGCTCAACTTATACTAAGGCCATTCCCACAATTTAAAACTGGAGAAAAAGACCTTTCGGTTTTATGGGATGAATATCGCCATAAGATGATCTCATTGTCTGGAATATCAGTTTTCCTTTTCGGAAACAAAAACTTTGATGGTGAAATTGTTACTGCGGGTGGGGTCATCCGTGAGTTTGAAATTTCGCATGCTTTCGGGAATATATGTATACCTGTTGCTTCAACAGGGCATGCTGCTCATGAAATATACGAAAAAATACTGCCTCGTATTGATGGTTATTATCAAAACTCAGAGGCTGCGAAAAAATATTTAGAGAAGCTAGCCGACGGAAAAATATCTCTAGATGAAAAAGTTAAAACGCTAATTGATTTCATTTCTGACTTAACAAAATAAGGAGTTTTTATGGCTAGAAAAGCGTTCTATAGTTTTCATTATAAAAATGATAACTGGAGAGCTTCGACAGTAAGAAATGTTGGTTCTGTTGAAGGTAATAAGCCTGCAAGCGATAACGATTGGGAAGAAGTAAAAAAAGGCGGCGATAGCGCTATTCAGAAATGGATTGATGGTCAAATGACCGGAAAATCTTGCGTGATCGTACTAGTCGGAGAGAACACGGCTGGCAGGAAATGGATTAAATATGAAATCAAAAAAGCCTGGGAATCAGGGAAAGGCGTTCTTGGAATTCAGATTCACAAGCTAAAGAATTCTTCAGGTGAACAGGGTGGTGAAGGCAGAAACCCATTTGATGACTTTACAATTGGTGGCAAAAAACTATCTAGCATAGTAAAACTAAAAAAGCCTTCACAGGCTACGAGTCAAGGGGTCTACAACTACATTAGTGAGAATATTGCTGACTGGATCGAAGAAGCTATAGAGATCAGAAACGCCTACTAATGCACATAACAATCGGCTGCACAGGAAGCCAAAAGCTTCGCTTTTGTCTCCTGTGAGCTGGGCGTTATGTTTCAAAGGAGAAAATATGGACGAGGCTAGATGTAAAGAGTTAAGCAGAGTAGTTACCAGTGAAGAGTTGTACATTATTGATAAAGTTAAATCATTGACATACTCCTGTGATGAATGTGGCATTGAGTTACTTCCATGCTCGTTTCAAAAAGATGTGAATCTACGAAAACCATACTTTAAAACTCGTAAAGGTGTTCATCATAAGCAGGGTTGTGATGCTGAAGGTGAGGCTAAAATTCGTTCGAAAGGTGCATCCACACGACTAACTTCATCTGAAGGTTTTCCGTTAGCATATCCAAATCGTTTTAAATTACGAAAAGATGATGTTGTTGAACCAACCGGAGTTATTACTCCGTTAGCTCCTGACTCACGACGCCCTAATAAACGGAAAAAAGATCAATCAGATGGCAGTGGACGAAAATCAAATTATGAGACAACTTCATTCAAATCAATAGTTAATCAATATTTTGATTTCCCTTACGACAGAGACCGAGCCTTATCTTTTGAAGGTGTTGATGGCACTACATATACAGAAATATTTAGCCAAATCAGAAGTACACGAGGAAAGCAGAAATTTGTAATTCAGGGTGATAAGCAAAAGATATACTATGCATCATTACCTTGGAAACTATCCGTAGAAGATAACGGTAAAATTCAAATTAACTTATCTCCTGGTAAATGGGTTGAGCAGGAAGGGAAGAAAGTAAACGAGAGACCATATTACTTAGAAGTTGACTTTTCTAATTGGCCTCAACGAAGCAAGTCTAAGTTCTTAAACGATTATAAAAAAATCATAGAACTTGTTCGTGGCACTAATAGAAAAGCAGCTATTGCATTTGTCGGAGAACAGGATACCAAAGATGATTATTTCAGATTTTATTCTATCGATAGACGTCTGATAACTTTCAGGGTGTTTAATGACGCCTAGCGTAGAGAAACATAACAAACAATTTAAGAGTGATTCAGCACGCGTGGCATTTTTGCTATGCGTTGGTTTTAGTGTTTAAGGTGGTGTGCGGAAACATAGGTATTGCGTGCCTCACACCTTAATTGGGCGTTAAGTAGCCAAGGAAAGTACGGCGTTTAAATGACCTACGAAGAATTTTATTACAGCATTGATTGCAGGTTTCCTTATCATCAAGAATGCGAGTG
>NZ_JAKRFV010000043.1:0-4271 GCF_022347945.1 Pseudoalteromonas sp. MM17-2
AGGCGACATGGTCAATACATTTAACGGCTTCATGGATTTCTGCGCTATCACACTGCCCATCGACGATGGTGATTTTTACGTGTGTGGTCCGCTGGCCTTCATGAAATTTGTAAAAACCCACTTAATCGCACTGGGGGTAAGTAACCATCGAATACACTACGAAGTGTTTGGCCCCCACGCTGAGCTATAGGTTAATAGATTAACACTTTGTTTAGAAAGAAGATGCCTGGTAAGTAATAACAATTAATACAGCAAAGCCAAGCATTTTTGCCCACAACATCAGTAAATACCAGTATGTATCTATGAAGTACTCGATGGTGGAGCATGGCTTCGAGCACAGTCGTTGGCAACGTCAAGTGCTCTGCTCTTGCCGCCAGTTTGGCCCAATACCATTTCAATATGTCCTTTAAGCCACTTTTGGCTGTGTATTATGTTGCTTAAAATATCTCCACTGAAGCAAACGTAGCAACTCTGGAGCACGATTATGAAAATCACACAAATCCGCAATGCAACGCAAATTATCGAATTCGCTGGCAAAACATTTTTAATTGACCCGATGCTAGCGCCAAAAGACACCTACCCAGGTTTTGAAGGTACGGCCAATTCTCACATTCGTAACCCGATGGTTGAATTACCCCTGCCGATTGAAAGCGTGATAAATGTTGATGCTGTATTGTTAACTCATACTCATCCGGACCATTGGGATGAAACTGCTGTAAATTCTATTCCAAAAGATAAACTGATTTTTGTGCAGCATGAAGATGATGAAAAAATTGTTCGCTCACAAGGTTTTACTAATGTGAAAATCTTCTCAGAACAAACCGATTACCATGGCATTTCGTTTACTCGTACTGTTTGTCAGCATGGCTCAGATGCCGCTTTTGAGCATGAACAAATGGCAGAAATCTTAGGGGAAGTAACGGGTATTATCTTCTCGCATGCTGACGAAGAGAAACTTTATGTTGTGGGCGATACAATCTGGATTGACGCTGTTGAAGAAACAATGAAAAAAGAGCAACCAGGTGTTGTTATTCTTAATACAGGTTGGGCGCATGTTCTTGGTTTTGGCCCTATTATTATGGGTAAAGAAGATGTTTTAAAAACCCACCAAGTACTGCCTGAAGCGAAAATTGTTGCCACTCATATGGGAGCAGTAAATCATGCCCTGGTAACAACTCAAGAAATGCGTGATTATGCTAAAGCGAATATGATCACTGATTTTGTGTTTGTTCCTGAAGATGGCGAAACGGTCGTACTTTAAGATAGTAAAAGGGGTTAGATAATGAACAATATAAAAAATATTGATTTAGTAGCATCTTTCTATCAAGCCATTGAAGATAACGACTACGAGAGTGTAGCAGCTCTGTGCCATGAGCAGTTTACCTTTTACTCTCAGCTTGATACACCGTTAGATATTAATGGCTTTCTCGCTCAGGAAAAGGGGAATATGGATGATTACCCAGGTTTTACCTTTCGCATACACGATATCTTCGCTCATGATGATAAAGTTGCCTGTTATATGATATTTGAAGGTGTTCATTCGGCCGCGATGCATGATATTCAGCCAACGAATAAGAAGGTGCGTTTTTCTTTGATGATGTTGCTAACCATCAAAGATGACAAAATATTTGAAAAGCGCGCCCATTTCAATGAAGCTGATATTATGAAGCAATTGCAAAGCTAGCCTTATCGGCGTGCTAACACAGAGCATCGGATTTATTGCTCTGTGTTGGCGCAATGGACATATCTATGAATTCACCAGAAAGTAAACCTCTCCCGTCAGTGGCTGTTATTGTATTCAACCGATTCAGTCCATTTCATATTTCTGTACCAAGTATTGTCTTTGGCCGCGACACGTTAAACGAAGCCTTTTTCGAGCTTAACTTTATCGCCGGAGAACCAGGTCCACTATTATCTGATATCGGGATGGAAATTCACCCCAACAAGCAGCTCTGTGAACTAGAGCGCAGTGATATTATTATCGTGCCATACTGGCGCGCTATTGATGAACGCCCGAACCAACAGCTTATTGACGCGCTTCGCCGTGCAAAAGGCAGAGGCGCATTAATAGCTGGCTTGTGTCTTGGTGGCTATGTTCTCGCTTATGCTGGCTTGTTAAGTGGAAAGCGAGCTGCCACACACTGGGAGTTAGAACAAGATTTTAGCCAGCGCTTTACTAATGTAGCGCTTGATGCGAACGCTCTTTATGTTGAAGATCAAGGGGTGATCACGTCTGCTGGTACCGCTGCTGGTATTGATTGTTGTTTATATATATTTCGAAAGTTCTACAGCAGCACTGTTGCCAATCGCGTGGCTCGTCGTATGGTAGTGCCACCCTATCGTGATGGCGGACAGGCGCAGTTTATTGATCAACCCATACCGGTGACGACATCGGATTCTCGCATTAACACTTTAATGGATACCATTAGACGTAACATTAACCAAAAGTATTCACTCGATAAACTGGCTGACTCCGTAATGATGACCCGCCGTACTTTCACAAGAAAGTTCAATAAGGCGACAGGTATGTCCTTTGGAGAATGGCTCACTGGCGAGCGGCTCAACCTGGCTCAAGACTTACTTGAGTCCACAGACTTATCGATTGACCAAATTGTAGCTAAAACAGGCTTTAGTTCTGTTCTTATTTTCAGAGAAAAATTTAAAGAACGCTATGAAGTAACCCCAAATCGATGGAGAAAAACATTCCACCAAAAACCAGCCCCACAAAATAACTAATGCATCATTGCCGAGGGCTACTTGCTGTGCAAGTCGCTTTACCTATTTCACTACTCATGTTGTTGAAAAATAATGCTAGAGACCTTGGCTGCGCCTAGTTACTTCTCCTCTGCTACTGAGTTACATGCCAGCGAAATCCACACTCAACAATTGTTTGCTCAACATAAAGAATTGCTAGCAACACTTTACTTTGTTGAGTAGCGCAAGATTAAAGTTAACCGATGAATGTCTAGTGGCCCTAAACGATAAGTTGTATCGACTGATTTAGGCAGTGATTAGACGCCCCGTTGGCACGCATTTATATAGACCCTTAAGCAAAATCACTTACACCTGAACTAAGCCTGCAACTAACTCGGCAATGAACATTGACCACTGCGTTTTGAATAGCGCCGGTAAAGGTTAACCGATAAATGTCTAGTGGCCCGGCTTCAACTGTTATTCTACCGAAGTCGGCAGCGGTGCGACCGCACTAAGAAACCCTCTATATGTGTTTGCTGTATGTGATCTTAACAGCGATTGAGACAGAAGAAGTATGTGTTTTTGTTTAGGGATTTGGTCTGGCTGCTGACGCAGCCAGAAAAACACTATTGCCTATTTGACGGGAGAAGGCTCATATGTGTTAGTTTCGTTGGCGATTCTTCGTTTTCCAACCGTTATTCTTAATTCCACTCTTGTGGGGCCATTTCAAAAGCTTTTTGTAGATCTGATAATCAAACACCTCATCCATATCCTTACTACCCTCGAAGTAGAACTCATCTTCTTCGATTCTTTCGCATATTCTGAGCAGCTCATCGTTGATAATTGAAATAAACTGCTTTGCATCTTTTTGTTTTATTTTCCAAGGGGTTGAAACCCTACTATCTGTATCGATCTTACCTTTTGAGCGAGACAAGCCAACGTAGATTGCATTTTGCTTTTTCTCTTCAAGCTTTCGGCTTTGGATCAGAGAAATAAACTTCGGCGAATAATCACCTGTTTCTCTTGCCACAAAGTTCCACTGCTTTTTTGGATGCAAGTACAGAAGCTTTAGCCATTCTTGCTCAAACTCAGCATCAGGGTAGCCCTCATTGGTTTCCGATGACCATATGTAGTGATCTACCCAGTTGGCCTTTGAGAATTCCTCCAAAGCCAAGACTGAAAGCTGAAGAGCGCTTGGGTAGGAACCATTTTCATAGAGCAACACAGAGTCAAAATGAAGACGGATAGTATTTCTCAAAGACTCCGTAGCAACTTTATTCAACTTGTACTTTGAAATTCCGTCTTCTTTCTTCACTGATACTCCGATTCAGAAACTAACGCTTTGCTAAGGGGCAATTAGCAGTTGGCTAAACTTGCGCGAAGCGTTGCCCATGCAAGCCATGTTAGAAACCCTAGCCGCGCGTAATTACCCCTTCCCAGTGACCTATCTCCATGCCTGCGAAACCCGTGCCCAACACTCGTTTGCTCAGCACACCGCAAAACTATGCGCTGACCACCACTGGCAACATGCGACCTGGTATAACCACGAGCCAGGCGACATGGTCAATACATTTAAC
>NZ_JAKRFV010000044.1:0-2678 GCF_022347945.1 Pseudoalteromonas sp. MM17-2
AGGAAGTGTCTCGGTTACAAGCAGCCTGTCGTTGTGTTCAATGAATTACGCAATGCAGCCTAATTTAGCGAGTGGTGCACTTCGGACTTGAATTCGCGTTAACTGCTGAAGCTGTTTTAGGGGGGCGGCTGGTAATGTGAATGAGGTTTCTATATCAAGGTCGTTACTCGTATATTTGAAAACTGTTGATGATAAATAATCAATATTCTCTTTCGTTATTTTAAAACTATCACCGTAGCATTCAGTGACTGATGCGATTTGCGCAATTGCATCAATATTGGATGAGTTCGGATCACGTTTAAAGCTGACAGCCGTTTCCATGATACCCGCATCGGTATTGTCGGCGATATCTTGCAGTTTATGCAGCAGCTTTTCTTTAGTCTGTGTAATTAGCTCATCGTCACTGTATGACCCCATACGGCCTCGATATGTTACTTGTACAGATTGCGCCGAACCCTCGTCAACATCGCACTCACTGGCTCTGGAGTACACGCTGTGTGAATATGAAGAGCATGAATATACAACAGCTAATGCCAATAAGTACTTAACCATAACGGCAATCCCTTTTTATCAAAGTCAGTAATGTCTATCTTTTACACAGTGATAATTAAAGTCAATATATCTAGTATTTTTCAGATTTGAATTAGTATCAATAATTAATCATCTTATTGATACTGCAATGGAAACTAAAATAAATTTAATGCAGCATTCCTTTTATAGGAACTTTATAAGGATATAGAAATGTACAAAGGACTTGCTTTGTTTTGCCCATTATTTTGTTTAACGCTATCGGGGTGTGGAGGAAGCGACAGTAACAAGGATGCGACACCTGTTGTAGAGAACACCTCGCAATCGGCCAAGGCTCATGTTGCTGCGGTCACTCAGGCTCAGCGAGGACAACGAATACAGCTTGATGCGACCCAAAGTGTGATCCCTCGTGGCGGCAGTTTTTCTTGGCAATGGCACAGTGTGCCTGAAGATGGCGCAGTTGAACTCACTGACAAAGAGACGTTGAAGCCTACCTTTATACCCACTGTCGCGGGGACTTATCAGCTCAAGCTGGTGGTTGACGCTGGCAACAATAATAGCAGTGAAGTGCTAACCACCATTACTGTCGCTGACAGTAGCAATAATACTGCGCCGGTGGCGCGCTTTGAATTGGCGCAAACACATTTTGGTAAGAACGAAACTATTCATTTAGATGCTTCAGCAAGCTTCGATGCGGATAACGATACGCTAAATTATGAGTGGCAAGCACAGCCTCACAATAGCTCTGCCGAGTTTCAACTTAGTGCCCATACCGGCGTTCAGGCATTATTTAAGGCTCAATCAGCGGGTAAGTATACCATTCGCTTAATTGTTGATGACGGTGAGTTACAGCACAGCACCGAAGGCACAATTACTATTCAAGAACAATCCTTAGAGCCGGTGATTTCTGCCCCTAGCAGCGTAAAGGTGGGCACCGAAATTAAACTCAGCGCAGCGAATAGCAAGCTGTATGAAGGGGTGGGAATTACTTGGCAGTTAAAGAGTAAACCCCAAGGTAGCAGCGCTAAACTCTCTACTCACGATGCTGTTGAAGCGCTTTTCACTGCAGATGCCGCCGGTACTTACTTAGTACAACTAAGGCTCACGGCAAGCAGTGGAGAATATGTTGTGGCAACCAAAGAGATCACTGCAACAGCTGACAATGGCGCACCCTTTGTGCGGCTATTAAACACGCCAAGCTCAAGCAAAACCTATCAGCAAGTGACGCTCGATGGCTCAGCAACTACAGACCCTGATGGCGATACCTTAGACTTTTTATGGCAAATAGAAGCACCAGAAGGCGCCACATACAGTCTTGAAAATGAAACCAGCGCCAAAGCCACCTTTTTAGCGCAAGACCCAGGCGATTACAAAATAACGCTGCAGGCGTCTGATGGGGCTTTAACGAGCCAAAAGTCATTGATCCATCGTGTCACATCGTCTAATAGTGCGCCTAGTGCTCAAATCGAGCTATCATCGGGCCAAGTGAAGCTGTATAAAACAGCCTCTTTTATCGCCAAAGGCCAAGATCCAGATGGTGATGTACTCACTTACCAGTGGCAGTTGATAAATAAACCAGCACAAAGTGAGGCGCAGCTTAGCAATATAGAAAACAATGAAGTAAGCCTCACATTCGATAAGGCTGGTACCTATACGCTGAGCGTAACGGCCTCTGATGGTGAACTATCGAGCGAGCCTCATGTTATGTCGGTACAGGTTAAAGCGGGCACCAATCGCCAGCCCTATATTCTTGGCATGCAGGTATTGGATGAGCTTAAAGCGGATCAGCCCATTCGCTTGGTGGTTAACGCAGGCGATCCTGATGGCGACCCGCTGACTTACGAATGGCGAGTAGAGCCGCCAACAAATGCCACTGCCACCTTCTCATCGACAAGTGCAGCACAAACCACGATAATGGTCAGTGATCCAGGTTGGTATCTAGTTGAGGTCTATGCCGATGATGGCATAGTGCGTACGCCCTATCCGCATGCCAAGGTACTGATAGTCGAGTAGGCAAAGAAAAGGCGGGAACTCCCGCCTTTTTAAGTTAATCTGACCCGTCCTAAATAGCGTTGACACTTTTCAAACTTAATTTGGAGAGTGTAATGAAATCAAATAGCAAACGAACTCAACGAGATTATTCCCTCGCT
>NZ_JAKRFV010000045.1:0-2142 GCF_022347945.1 Pseudoalteromonas sp. MM17-2
CCAACGCGGCTTGCTCATCATTGTTCATGTAAGCCAGTGTCCCCTTAAAATAGGTCGCCGTTGCCATGTCTTGAGGACTACTTTGCTCGCTAGTTATCGTCTCTGTTAGCTCAGTCAGCCGTGCAACGTAATGTTTGTTGTCCAGTTTCAGCGTGTCACTTTCTAAATCGGAAACAAAGTCATCAAGCTCATGCTCTGCAAAGGGGTTTCCTTTTGGAAGAATACGCACTTGCTCGGGCTGCCCCGCACGTCGAGGGAATACCTGAGTGCGAATATAGCCTCCTGTGTCGGGGTTTTTAAACCAGCCAACTAAGGTATCAAAGCCTGCCGCCCATTCATCCACGCGCTGCTTGAGTGTGGCGAGATACTCGTCAATTTGAGCGGTATCCCCTTGCACATCGTGCAACACTAAGCGAATAGTGCCATTAAAACGCTCATCCGGTTTTAAACCTTGCTCAGCTAAACAAGGGCCGCTGCGTAATAAGCTCAGGCTATGCTGCATGGCCAGCTTACGTACCGTAATTTCACCAAAGCGAATGGCATCATCAAGCGATTCTGTAGTGATATCTATATGTAGTTCACATTGCTCCGGCGTGTCTTCTGTCGCAACAAAGCGCGAGGAAATATCAGGAGTGGGTTCAAACTCTATTGGCGCATCCAAATTATTTGGGTCTAGTTCAAGTAGGAAAGCATTACCAACTTCTTTACCTCTTTGATAACCATAGAAGTATAAATTTTCAGAGCTTTCATCGACCGTCAAAAGTTGCCCAGGCTGAATACCTTCGGGTACCTCAATCTCTTTCACAAGGGCAAAGTTACTTTTATCAAAAATAAACATTTTTAATAATGGTTGATGGCAATAAAATATATAACCCCCATAGGTTGAAATAGTAGCCTTATCAACCCTACGCGTATTTTGGGGGTCAAACTCCATTCCAATAGCACTTAAAACTTCACCACTACTAACATCGATTATTTCTAACCCTGACAATGATGCAACCCATAGCCTATTACTTTCTATGAGGTAATCAGTCACCAGAGCTGAAATTTCTTTTACCCACAAACTAGAACCATCACTATCTTGAATACACCCGACTAAACTCTTAGGCTTTTCGCGCCTGCGTGACTGGTTCCCAGCAGAAAAAATAACCAGCCCACCCGACATTACAGGAGCTAGGGAGCCGGAACCAACTTTACCCTCTATATTTGCAGCCCAAACTTTACCTAAATCGGAATCAAATTTTTTGACAACTGGGGTATCCCAGGGTAGCGCGTATAAATAATTATTATTTATGAAAGTATTTTTTAACGTCTCATCTGAGCGCTTCAAAGTACCTTCCGGACTTTTAGCAACAACTCGTAAATCATCACTCCCTTGATAATAAAATGTACTACCATTACCCATCACACCTAAAAAGAGGTTGGGAGCGAAGTTTAAATGTCCTGCTTCTTTATGATTGTAAAAATAATTATTGTCCCCATCACTGAATACAGGCACGTCCTTGCGTTCAAATTGCACAACACCAGCTAGCTGACGCTCATAAGAGTAGTGACTAATCTCCCACCCTTCTTCTTTGTTTATAAATACACTACTGTCCAGTAACTCTGCCTCTATTCCCTTATCAGAATTCCAAACATACGCCATACTATCCGCTATCGTAATTTTCATTCTGCTCCCTCAACTACTTTTGAAAATGTTGTTATTTCTACAAACTGTTCATCCTTTAAGCTTCTTTTTAGTTCATCCTTAAACTCAGCTACAACTTCAGGACTATTAATTTCAGCATCGTTGTAGTCCGCTTTTTTCATGATCTAGCACTAAAAATGCGTGGGCAATATCCCCTTTGGCTATCATACTCTTCGGGTTAGAAGTATGTCCTTCGAAACTGTGGAGTGGATAACGCAGTCAGTCGACACCCACTGCGTTTATGATGATGTGCTTGGGGTTAGCTGTTTTGAGCCTCCCCCCGCTTTCTCAAACACACTATCTTGGTGAGAGCGCCTCACCTGTTATGCCAAGTTAAAACTCTTAATCTCATTACGTTGCCAGTCATCAACAATCGCTTGCGCAGCGTTATCCAGCTCCTGTCGTTCGCTATCCGTTAAGCGCTTTATACTTGCATCAATGTCTTCTTGTGCGCT
>NZ_JAKRFV010000046.1:0-1957 GCF_022347945.1 Pseudoalteromonas sp. MM17-2
CGCATCCAAGTTATTTGGGTCAAGTTCAAGCAAGAAGGTATTACCTACTTCTTTTCTTGGCTGACTGGCATAGAAGTAATACAAACCACTGGTTTCATCTTTACCCATGAAGCGTCCTACTTCTATACCTTCGGGTAGTTCTAACGTTTTCAATTTTGAATAGTTATACAAACCTAGTATGTACAACTTACCTAACGAAGAGTGAGAAATGTATATGCAATTACTATCTCTATACAGTGCAACTCTACGAGAAATAGAATACCTCTGCACCTCATCACCACAATCAAATTTCTGAGCACAAAAGACAGCTCTGGATTGCATGTCTAGAATATAAAAACCGTCCCAAGCCGCTATTAATAAATTTTCATTTAATACAATATAATCAATAGCTCTAAAATTATATAGATCTGACCAACTTTCCATACCAGTTTCATCATTGATTGCTATAATTTTTGTTCCATCACCCTCACCAATCTCACTGGGTATAATGAAAATTACATCTTCTTGATTATAGACCGGATTTAACGCAATAGATTCTAACCTTTTTAACTTGTACTCCCAAACTAAATCGAGATTTAAGCGTCTTTTTTGAAAGCTACTATTACTCCGCAAGCCTTGAAAATATACATAATCACCTAATATGCAAGCGTTTAAAAACTCCCCTTCATATGAATACACATTATCAGAAGATTCGGAGATCAACCTGTCCTCTCCATCATCATCTTCTCCATAATAAATGACAAAGTCATTTTTCGTACCAATGACACTAGAGGGCTCAACCTTTGTTACAACAGACTCTAGACTTTTTCCTTGGTATAAGTTGCAGCTCTTTGATAAGAGTGAAACTTTCTTATCAAGCTTAATTTCTTTGCATTTCTCACCATCAGAATAATAACTTTTTATGACCCAACCCCCATTTTCTAGGGAGAAAGAAGCATTCTCCAAGAGAGATGGGGTAAAATTAGAGCCATCAAGAAAAGAAGAATTAAGCTGATCACTGTAGTAGATTTTCATTCTTTAGCCTTGAATAATTTTGCCAAAACTTACAATTTCAAAAAACGATTCATCCTCAAGCTTTTTTTAACAATCTATTTTTGAAACTTTTCCTCAATTTACTATCTCCAATATCATCTGGGTTAACGCCACCTCTCTTCATGAGGTATGTTAGTTTTTTGTCGTCAATCTCTTTTTTCAAATAGTCATAAATATTGTAGTTATATTCTTCTAAACTATTCTCATCTGGCAACTTATCTAGCGCTCTAGAATTCGGGAGAACATCCTGGGTAAATGCCCACCTATAACCGCTGTAACCATTATTAATAAAATTACCCAAGTCGTCTAACAACTGACCTACATTTTCTGGTTCGCCGTCTTTACCCATTTTCATCGATAAACCATCTCTTAGACGGTCTCGCTATCGTCCATCTTGGGAGTTTTTAACCTCGATGCGCACTATTTTACCTTCGATTTCGGCTACAATATCGATACGCCTGATCTGCCCAAGATTTATTGTTTTCTCTACTGCAATAATTTTGTATCCAGCTTTATGCATATCTAGCACTAAAAATGCGTGGGCAATATCCCCTTTGGCTATCATACTCTTTGGGTTAGAAGTATGCCCTTCGAAACTGTGGAGTGGATAACGCAGTCAGTCGACACCCACTGCGTTTATGATGATGTGCTTGGGGTTAGCTGTTTTTAATCGGTGGCTGTAAGTTTTAAATTTGGGCTAGTACAGGTAATGTATTAGATATTTAGACAAGATTAACTGACACAGAACTCTGAACGCCCTCATTCACTCTAAGCGATGGCAGTCAGGTGGAGAAAAGTCTGTATTTTCAATCTTAATAAAACAGCGCATATTAACTACATTCTGACTCAACAAAGAGAGCTCTAAATCAAACTTTAGAGTCTGCATGTCAGTACTCAAGTTGTAGATATCTACAAATGATAACTT
>NZ_JAKRFV010000047.1:0-1892 GCF_022347945.1 Pseudoalteromonas sp. MM17-2
GAAGATGAGTAAATGGTGGGTTGTACTGGACTTGAACCAGTGACCCTCGCCTTGTAAGGGCGATGCTCTCCCAACTGAGCTAACAACCCATATAGAATAAACAGATGCGTCACTTAAAAAGTGGTGGGTTGTACTGGACTTGAACCAGTGACCCTCGCCTTGTAAGGGCGATGCTCTCCCAACTGAGCTAACAACCCACATCTGGCAACAAGGAGTGAGGAAACCTCTCTCGCTGTTGTGGGGCGCTATTATAGATAGAGACGAAAGACTGTCAACACTTGAGTTGCACATTTTGTTTTATATGCGGGTTTTATAAACAACCTGTTCATCAACTACGCACGCGAAGCCTGCACTCCCGCTTATGTGAGTCATAATTGTGCGCGTGGTAACAAGGGATGTGCGTTCATAGGGCTATATAGGTATCGATACCAGCGCAATAATGAAGGCCTTATTTATGGAGCGCATTATGAACCACAGTCTTTTTATCTCCCACGGGGGAGGGCCGTTACCTCTATTGGCTGAAACAAGTCACACAGGTATGCGTGATGCATTAGCAAAACTAGCGACTCAAATCCCTAAGCCTCGGCTTGTTATTGTAATAAGCGCGCATTGGCTTTCACAGGAGGGAGTTGCTATTAATACCCAGCAACAGCCCAACTTGCTGTATGACTATTACGGTTTTGATAGGGCGGCCTATGATATTGCTTATCCTTGCACGGGTCATACTCGAGTTGCCAACTACTTAGCCGGTTATTTACAACATCAAGGTATACCTACTCTTATTGAGCAGCAACGAGGGCTAGATCATGGTGTCTTTGTACCGTTAAAGTTAATGTATCCAGATGCAGACGTCCCTTGTGTACAAATATCATTGCATGGCGGTTTAGATGAGCGCTTTCATGTAGAGTTAGGGCAACACCTCGCAAATGCTGTTGCTGATCTTGATAACGTATTATTGCTTGGTTCAGGTTTCACCTTTCATAATATGGCTGCATTTAAAAAAGGGCCGATTGATGATACTCAGGGGTATAATCGGCAGTTTGAAGCATGGCTCAAACACACTTTGCAGGCGCCTATGAGTGAAAAGCAGCGCCAACAGCAGTTAATTGCGTGGCGAACAGCACCTGGTGCACTTTATTGTCAGCCCACGTCAGAACACTTGTTGCCTTTACACTGTGCATATGGAGCAGCTCGCTGTCGACCTGATACCCATATCTCAACAGAAATTATGGGGTGGCAAGCCAGCTTTTTATTATGGCAACTAGAGGCATAAGTGGTCGTTGCGATTAAGGTGATACTTTGGCTGACGAAATAACCACAATAGATACCGATATTTGCCTGTATCAAAGTAGGTAAGTGGTTAATAAAAAGTCATATTTGACTGTTTTTGTCTAACCTTTGCGCGTCTTGGTTAAAATTGCTTCGGTCAGTAAAAAGTTACTTAAAAAGTGTTGACTTTGTTTAGGGGGGTGCATAGAATGCGCCCCGCACTCAACGAGATGAATACCGCAAGTTTGGCAGTTTATCTCATGCTGTTTGGGGCTATAGCTCAGCTGGGAGAGCGCTTGCATGGCATGCAAGAGGTCGGCGGTTCGATCCCGCCTAGCTCCACCAAATTCTGCAGTGCAACACACGTTTCTATCTCGGTAGGCTAAACTTCGAATGTTTAGGTGTGATACTCGTATGGTAAGAGTTTAAATAACCAGTCCTAGTGACATTAAATTCAGCGTTTTTGCTAAGGCCGCTTCGCCTCACTGGTTCGGCTCAGCCTTTACAAAAATTTATCGAAGTTATACTTCGATAGCGAAATTTTTGTCCCCTTCGTCTAGAGGCCTAGGACACCGCCCTTTCACGGCGGTAACAGGGGTTCGAATCCCCTAGGGGACGCCATT
>NZ_JAKRFV010000048.1:0-1611 GCF_022347945.1 Pseudoalteromonas sp. MM17-2
AATTGCCATTAACCCTTTCAACATTCATTTCTATAACATCAAGGCTGACATACGGTTTGTCATCATTACTTAAAGCTTCAGTACAAGAAAAAGTAAAAATCATACAAATAAAAGTAATCACTTGTTTCATCATACACCTATGAATTTATGTATTTAATACGTGCCTGCTGCCTAGCTAGCGGCACACTACTCCGATTAACACATTTATTAATTTCAGCTTTAAAGGAGGTTAAGTTTCTTTGTAAAATTTTTGTAAGGCTTTAGCTGCTCGTGTTCTGGCGCCTCGCCCTCAAAATCAGGGCGTGTTTCAAAGTCGATATAAAAACAAAACCGTGCTAAGTCCGCTTCATTGGCGAAGCTTGCAACAACCACTATGACATTTTCCATTAGTCAGCACTCTCCTTGGCGGCTTTAATATAAGGGGCGAGTAAAGCATGCACTGAATCAGGCAAGTCTGCTTCATTGAATAAACGGGTAAACTCTTGCGCCGTTTCCACAAAGCACTGCGGGTATTTGTCGGGGGACGCTGTGAACTTATCAAGAGCAGCAAAAAAGGTTACTAGGTTTTCTTTTAATGGTTGCGACCCAAATTCACTGCCTTTAAAGTGTTTGAGTGCGCTAATACAATAAGAGAGGCGATAGCGATAAATAAAATTTGGATTAGGGCTTTCCATGTGTTTGCTAAAGTATGATGAAAGCCTATTAATGATAAATCTAAAGCTTCTCTCGCACTCATCATTCAACCCATCAAAGTCTTTCATGTTGCGGCGAGATGCAAACCAAGACTCATCCTCTACCGAGCCGGGTAGTAATAGCTCGGCCAGTAATTGTTCTTTACCCTGAAACAAGCTGGTATCCCTGCCATCAGAGGCACTTTTATGAGTCGCGTAATCTCGATCACAAAACTCTAATACACGGTTAGCCCCAGTGTCATATTGCATAATGGAACCATCTTGATATTGGACGGTTGACCTAAATTTATGTAATTCTTCAATAATAGACTCTTTATCGAATGATGGGTATAGCCATATAGCAACCATGCCCATATAGGATATTTTTCGTTGAATATCCCCATCGTTATCCACCGTTCTCATAGGTTCTTTATTCGGGCCATAAAGAAAGTATTCTTTTATTAATTTCATATCATGCGGCGAATAAAAACCCATTTCTTTTAGTGACTTTTTCACTTCTTTCCACTGTGCTTTACGTGATGTAAGCCATGTTTTATCGTCTGGGTACCAACTCATTGTCTTTCTTGTTTTTTGTCTATTTTTTAGTTAATGCTAAGGCTATTCTTTATAGCTTTATACCAAGTTAAAACTCTTAACCTCATTGCGTTGCCAGTTATCAACAATCGTCTGTGCAGCTTTATCCAGCTCGTGTCGTTCGCTATCCGTTAAGCGCTTTATACTTGCATCAATGTCTTCTTGTGCGCTCCATGCATCCTGACCTATTAGATTATAAGCAGCTACTAAAGTAAACAACGGTTGCCCTGGCTGTGGAATGCCCCCTAAGTCCATATAACTGAGTACCCCAGTAAAGCACCCTTGCTGAGCGGCTGTGAAATAGTGTTCCAACGCGGCTTGCTCATCATTGTTCATGTAAGCCAGT
>NZ_JAKRFV010000049.1:0-1440 GCF_022347945.1 Pseudoalteromonas sp. MM17-2
AATTGCCATTAACCCTTTCAACATTCATTTCTATAACATCAAGGCTGACATACGGTTTGTCATCATTACTTAAAGCTTCAGTACAAGAAAAAGTAAAAACCATACAAATAAAGGTAATCAGTTGTTTCATCATATACCTATGAATTTACGTATTTAATAAGTGCCTGCTGCCCAGCTAGCGGCACACTACTCCAATTAACACATTTATTAATTTCAGCTTTAAAGGAGGTTAAGTTTCTTTGCAAAATTTTTGTAAAGCTTTAGCTGCTCGTGTTCTGGCACCTCGTCCTCAAAATCAGGGCGTGTTTCAAAGTCGATATAAAAACAAAACCGTGCTAAGTCCGCTTCATTGGCGAAGCTTGCAACAACCACTACGACATTTTCCATTAGGCTGTACCCTCCTTGGCGGCTTTAATATAGGGGGCGAGTAAAGCATGCACTGAATCGGGCAAGCCTGCTTCATTGAATAAACGGGTAAACTCTTGCGCTGTTTCCACAAAGCACTGCGGATATTTGTCGGGGGATGCTGTGAACTTATCGAGAGCAGCAAAAAAGGTTACTAGGTTTTCTTTTAATGGTTGCGCCTCAAATTCACTGCCTTTAAAGTGTTTGAGTGCACTAATACAGTAAGAGAGGCGATAACGATAAATAAAATTTGGATTAGGGTTTTCCATGTGTTTGCTAAAGTATGATGAAAGCCTATTAATTGCCATTCTAAAACTTCTCTCACATTTAGCTTTAAGCCTGTCTTCGTCTCCATCTCTTAAGCTATTTTTAAACCAAGACTCCTCCTCTACCGAACTGGGAAATAATAACTCGGCCAGTAATTGTTCTTTACCCTGAAAAAAGCTGGTATCCCTGCCATCAGAGGCACTTTCATGAGTTGCATAATCTCGATCACAAAACTCTAATACACGCTTAGCACCAGTGTCATAATGTATAATGGAACCATCTTGATTTTGGACGGTTGACCTAAACTTATGTAATTCTTCAATAATATCCTCTTTATCAAATGATGGGTATAGCCATATAGCAATCATGTCCATATAGGATATTTTTCGTTTAATCCCTCCATCGTTATTCACCGTTCTCATAGGTTCTTTATCCGGGCCATAAAGAAAGTATTCTTTTATTAATTTAACGTCTTCTGGCTCATATACATACATTTCTTTAAGCGACTCTTTCACTTCTTTCCACTGTGCTTTGCGCTTTGTAAGCCATTCTTTATCGTCTGGGTACCAACTCATTGTCTTCCTTGTTTTTTATTGTCTATTTTTTTAGTTAATGCTAAGGCTATTTTTTATAGCTTTATACCAAATTAAAACTCTTAACGTCATTGCATTGCCAGTCATCAACAATCGCTTGCGCAGCGTTATCCAGCTCCTGTCGTTCGCTATCCGTTAAGCGCTTTATACTTGCATCAATGTCTTCTTGTGCGCT
>NZ_JAKRFV010000050.1:0-1415 GCF_022347945.1 Pseudoalteromonas sp. MM17-2
CGCATCCAAGTTATTTGGGTCAAGTTCAAGCAAGAAGGTATTACCTACTTCTTTTCTTGGCTGACTGGCATAGAAGTAATACAAACCACTGGTTTCATCCTTACCCATGAAGTTATCTATATGAATACCCTGAGGCAAAGAAACCTCTTTAATCATTGAGTAGTCATATAAATCGAATATATACAACACGCCCAGCGGTGAATGGCACATATATATTCTACCTTCATCATGGTAGATATTAACATTGTGTGTATTGAGGCCACTCCCCCCTCCTCCTTTATAATCGACCTTCCAACTGTGCAAAATTCCCTTTTTCTTAAAGTCTAGTACATAGAAACCTTCCAAAGCAGCTATAAGTATGCGCCCTTTACTTAAAGCATAATCTTGAGCTTTAAAAGGATACGACGCAACCCATTCCTCCTTGCCAACATCATCATTAAGAAATAAGATTTTTGTCTGGTTAGGACGACCTCTTTTGCTAGGGATAACGTAAATAATACATCTTCGATAATGAGTAGGGGTTAATGAAATTGCTTCTGACCTAGCCAAATCATATTTCCAAATCAGCTCAAGATTGAAGTCTCTTTTCTGGAAGCTGCTATTAGCTCTTCTACCCTGAAAATATATGGCTTTATCGGATACATAAACCCCTAAAAATTGACCTTCATATGAAGAAATGCAACCTTGTGACTCAGAGATGACTTTGCTATTAACTCCATTATCATCACCGTAATAGACTACATTTTGACCCCTTACAGCTATTAGGCTGTTAGGGTTGATCGTATCTAATTTAGCTATTGAGCTTCCATATGAATACTTCCCTTGCTCACTAAAAACTTCTATATTTTCGTCATCTAAATTTATATTTTTTAAAAAAAACCTTTCCGTGGAGTAACCATTCAAAATCCAATCATTATTTTCTTTTCTGAATAAACAGTTGTCTAAAAGCGAAGACTTCAATACAGAGCCATAATGAAAAGCATAGCCCAACTGATCACTATAATACAATTTCACTTATCCACCCTTAATTATTTCTACAACTTGAAAAAACGAGTTACCTTCTAAACTATCAAGCAAGCCTTCTTTTAAATTACTTTCTTAATGACTGAAAACTCTAATTATGCATATCTCAACTTAGGCGAAGTGGAAACTCGCTTTTAATCGGTGACTGTAAGTTTAAACTTGGGCTAGTATAGGTAATGTATTAGATGTTTAGAAAAAATTAACTAACACAGAACCCTGAACGCCCTCATTCACTCTAAGCGATGACAGTTAAGTGGAGAAAAGTCAATATTTTCAATCTTAATAAAACAGCTCATATTAACTACATTCTGACTCAACAAAGAGAGCTCTAAATCAAACTTTAGAGTCTGCATGTCAGTACTCAAGTTGTAGATATCTACAAATGATAACTT
>NZ_JAKRFV010000006.1:0-163428 GCF_022347945.1 Pseudoalteromonas sp. MM17-2
AGTGATCGCTGCAGTTAGAGTTGTTTTACCGTGGTCAACGTGGCCGATTGTACCTACGTTTACGTGCGGTTTCGAACGTTCAAACTTTTCTTTTGCCATGACGGAACCTATAAGTTTTTGTGTATCTAGATTACATATCAAACGATCGACGCAAGCGCCGGTCAATTCAATTCTTCAATTATTGAATATTTTTTAGACAAATCAAAGGGAGTAATTCAGGAAAAGTCAGGGACTGGTGCTGATAGGCAGATTTGAACTGCCGACCTCACCCTTACCAAGGGTGCGCTCTACCAACTGAGCTATATCAGCACACCAGAAAAACTGGAGCGGGCAGCGGGAATCGAACCCGCATCATCAGCTTGGAAGGCTGAGGTAATAGCCATTATACGATGCCCGCTTTTAGGAACCTGTTCTTAACTACCTCTAACCGTCAAGAATAAAAGTGGTGGAGGGAGCTGGATTCGAACCAGCGAAGGCAATGCCGTCAGATTTACAGTCTGATCCCTTTGGCCGCTCGGGAACCCCTCCACGCTAAAATTCTTTCTAAAGCCTTTCCAAGTTGAGGAAAATGGTGCCGACTATCCGAGTCGAACGGATGACCTACTGATTACAAGTCAGTTGCTCTACCAACTGAGCTAAGTCGGCACTGCTTTAGTACGGGGCGAGATTCTAAGGCATGGTTTTGAGTGATGCAACTATAAAATCAAAAAAAGTTACGGTTTCGTGCTTAAACGTTCAATATTCGCGCAGAACTGCGGGTTTTTAAACAGTTTGCGCACCAATTCGCCACTTAAGTAAGCCTTCAAAAACAAAATGCGGCCGATACACACTTGCCCTCAGGTGGTTATGTAACGCTAAACCATCACCGCCAGTTATATATAACTGCGCCTGGTCGCCATGACAATAATGTGAAAGAACATACTCCACTGCTCCCAAAGCACTGAGCAAGGCACCATTTTTTACTGCGCTAGGTGTCGAGCGCCCAGGACTGATATGGCGACGTAAGCCATCAACACTGAACACCTTCTGTGCGCGACTAACAATACTGTGCTCGGTAAGATCGAGACCAGGCAAGATATAGCCACCTAAATGTTGGTGTTCACTGTTTACCACATCAATTGTCAGCGCTGTGCCCGCATCCACAATCACAGTCTCGCCTTGCGGGTTTTCACTGTAGCCAGCGATCACCGCCAACCAGCGGTCAATTCCCAAGGTATTGGGGTTTTCATAAGCGCACTGCAACTGCTGCCAATGGCCACTCACGCGAGCATAGTGCACTTGCTTACCTTGCGCTGCCGCCAATGCCAGCACCTGAGTGAGCGCACTGGATTCAGCAACAGCCGATACCAGCACCTCCTCCACGTGTGACCAAGGCACTTCTTGCAGCCCCACAGCACTGAGCTCACTTTGCTCTGTGGCCAACATTAGCTTTACTGCCGAATTACCAGCATCTACTAGTAGTTTCATGTCGTCGCTCGCAAACTGATTTCGCCACCAAAATAGCGCTTACTCTGGCCATCAACACGGATCACCACCGCGCCCTGTTCATCAATGCCCTCACATATTCCGCGCCAATGATTGTTGCCAGAACTCAACTCCACACATTGACCGGCAAACGCATGTACATCATTCCATTGCTGATACATATGCGTTAACCCCTGACGCTGATACTGATATAAGCGTTTTTGTAAGAAGCAAGTCAACGCCGCCACTAATTGGTTTTTGTCTAATTCGGTCGTAAATTCATTAAGGTCACACCAAGGTTGGTCAATATGCTGAGCCGCGTTGTCGGGCATACTGACATTCAAGCCGATGCCAATCACCAAGTGACAGGGCCCCTCGGCGGTGCCGTCAAGCTCAACCAATACCCCGGCTAATTTTCGCCCAGCGACCAACACATCATTCGGCCACTTTAACTGTACTTCTAAGCCATAAAGCGCCTTTAAACAGTCATAAATGGCTAAACCAACGGCAATAGACAGCCCCATTGCAGCGTGCATGCCATCGTCTAAGCGCCAGTAGTAACTGTAATATAAATTCGCCGCAAAGGGTGATTGCCACACTCTACCGCGACGCCCTTTGCCTTGGCGCTGCATTTCCGCCACTAACACGGTATCAGGCTCAAGGCTATTCGCCTGGATACGGCGCATAAGCTCACTGTTGGTGGAATCAATAATCGGTTGTACTTCGAAGCGCCCCGCCTGCCCTTGTAATTGCTCATACACCTCGGTAATTGCTGGTTGAGATAGTAAGCTTAATGGTCGGCTAATACGGTAACCCTTACCGTTGACCTTATAAATGTCGATGCCCATTTCTTGCAGCGAGTGAATATGTTTGGCAACCGCTGCGCGGCTAATGCCCAGTTCGTCCCCCAGCACTTGACCAGACAAAAAGCGTCCTTGATTGAGACGCTCCAATATAGCCAGTTTATTGCCATCAGGCGCTTTCATTGTCAGCCTCCACATGGATTTCACCTTGCGCGCCCAGCAATCGCACTTCATGCTCCAAAGCAATACCAAATTGCGCCAAGATAGTGCGCTGAATATGTTGAATCATTGCCATAAGTTGCTCTGCGGTGCCCGTGCCACGATTCACCAAAACCAAAGCTTGCTTATCGTGTACAGCAATATCACCAATGCAGTAACCCTTTAACCCTGCTTGTTCAATTAGCCAACCCGCCGCTACTTTTTGGAACTCGTTGTCCACATCGTAACAGGGCATATAGGGGTCGCGTTGTCGAAGACTAGCCACTTGTTGGCGCGGCAAAATTGGGTTTTTAAAAAAGCTGCCTGAATTAGCTAGTTGATATGGGTCAGGGAGTTTACTTTGGCGTACAGCGACCACCTGCTCAAAAATTTGTTGCGCTGTGGGTTGATGCAGCTCTTGCAGTGGCCCATAACTGGTGTTTGCCTGCCACGCTTTCGGTAACCGCAAACCCACCCGAGTAATAATAAAACGCTCTTTTAAGGCATGCTTAAATATCGAATCGCGATAGCCAAACTCACACTCCTCAGCACGCAAAGTGTGAAAGCAACCCTTAGTAATATCGTAACCTTGCACGTAATCTACAAATTGTGCCAATTCAACACCATAGGCTCCAATATTCTGCACAGGTGCTGCGCCCACGGTCCCGGGGATCAGTGCTAAGTTTTCTAACCCTGGCATTGCCAAGGCTAAACTTTGCTGCACCAGCTGATGCCAATTTTCACCTGCTTCACAATGCAGTAGCCACGCGTCGCTATGCTCTTCTATTACCAAGCCTTTGTTGGCAATTAACACCACGCTCCCCTGATACGGGGCCGTAAAAATAGTATTGCTGCCCTCACCCAGCACGCAAAACGGCTGCGTAAAATCAATATCATGCAGCTGCTCAGGATCTTCGACAATCAACAGTTGTTGGCACTGAGCCGCAAGGGCAAAAGTATGAAGGCTTTGTAATGCAGGCAAAAGGCACTCTCTTGTCATTAATTTATTACTTAAGGCAAAGCTAGTGTAACCCAAGGAGCTCGTCTGACATAGCTGTCAGTGCTGGTTGAGATCTGGTATAACGAGTTCTTCTTATTTCGCTCGTTCTGAGGATACTATGAAATTAAAACCACTCGCTTTGGCATTGGCCATGGCAGGCTTAAGCCAGCATGCGTTAGCAGCCCAAGATGAACACACCTATGCCAACTTAGATGAAGTTGTCTCAACTCACCTTTTTTTAGACTTAGATGTTGATTTCGCCGACAAACAACTTGAAGGCTTTGTGGAACATAGCCTGGAGTGGAAAGATAAAAGTGCGCGCACCTTGGTGCTTGATACTCGCGATTTGGAAATTGATCGCGTTATTTATGAAGACAATCAAGGCAAATGGCATAAAGCAGACTTTACCTTAGCTCCGCGCAACGATGTTAAAGGCGCCAAGCTGACTATTCGCTTCGCAAAGCAGGCTCCTAAAGTGCGAATTTACTACAACAGCTTGCCACAAGCTTCAGGCTTGCAGTGGCTTACGCCAGAGCAAACTGCGAGCAAAACTCAGCCGTTCATGTATAGCCAATCGCAAGCCATCCATGCCCGTAGCTGGATCCCAGTTCAAGATACACCAGCGATGCGCGTAACCTACAGTGCCCGCATTGAAACACCAGAAAACGTGCGTGCGGTAATGAGTGCCGACAACACCGGGGCTTTCATTAAAGACGGCGATTACTTCTTTGATATGCCGCAGGCCATTCCTCCCTACCTGATCGCTATCGGTGCCGGTAACCTGGAATACAAGGAGATGTCGCATCAAACCGCTATTTTTGCTGAGCCACAAATTCTTGATGCGTCAGTCGCCGAGTTTAATGACACTCAGGCGATGATTGATAAAACCGAAGGTATGTACGGTGAATACGCATGGGGCCGCTACGACTTACTCATGCTGCCACCAAGCTTTCCGTTTGGTGGTATGGAAAACCCGCGCCTATCCTTTATCACCCCAACCGTTGTCGCCGGTGATAAGAGTTTAGTGAACCTTATCGCTCATGAGCTGGCCCACTCTTGGTCTGGTAACTTGGTAACGAACGCGACTTGGGAAGATTTATGGCTTAACGAAGGTTTCACCTCGTATGTGGAAAACCGCATCATGGAAGAGGTATTTGGCCGCGAGCGCGCAGTGATGGAGCAAGCCCTGGATAGCGCCGGGTTACGCGCTCAACTAAAAACCATTGACGCTCCCGATACGCGCCTAAACTTAAAGCTAAACGGCCGTGACCCAGACGATGCCTTTAGCTCAGTGCCATACACCAAAGGTCAATTGTTCCTTATCTACTTGGAGCAGCAATTTGGTCGTGACACCTTCGATACCTTTGTGAAGCAATACTTTAGCGATCACGCTTTCCAATCTGTGACTACCGACGAGTTTGTAGCCTACTTAGACAAGCATTTATTAAAGGCCCACCCTGGAGTGGTCAGCTTAGAAAAAGCAAAAGAGTGGATTTACCAGCCAGGGTTACCCGCCGATGCGCCTAACCCCACCTCTGACGTGTTTGATAAAGTAGATGCACACACTCAAGCTTGGCTAGCAGGCGATAAGCAGCTCAGCGACTTGCCAACGGCTGACTGGACTGTGCACGAGTGGTTGCACTTTTTGAACAATCTGCCGCGTGATTTAAACAACGATAAAATGGCAGAGCTAGACGCGCAGTTCAACCTCACGGCATCGACAAATAAAGAAGTGGCGTTTGCATGGTTTATGTTAGCGGTAGGCAATGGTTATGAAGCGGTTTACCCTGCACTAGACCAGCACTTGAGCAGCATTGGCCGCCGTAAACTCATTGTGCCCTTATACAAAGCACTTATTGCAAACGGTAAGCGCGACTGGGCGTATGACGTTTATCAGGGCGCACGCCCAGGCTATCACCCCTTAGCACAAGGTACGATCGACGCCTTATTCAAGTAACTGGGCTTTGCCAGTTTAAACGTTGCAAAAAGGGCGAGAAATCTCGCCCTTTTTTGTACTTGTAACAACGATGCTAGTTTTACTATTGTTGGTTTGCTTTTACTTTCTCCAAGAAAGCTTGGCGCTCTTGCGCACTGGCTTGCTGCCACCAAAAGTCCAGCATAGCCGCAGCACTGACGTTGTTATCAACCACGACTTGGGCCGCTTCAAGGCTCTCTTTATCAGGGTTATTGGCGCTGACTACCGTCTTCGCCTGTGGTGCCTCAGCTGGCGCAACAGAAGCCATCGGCGCCGCTAATTTTTGCCCCCGCGCCTGTAAACGCACTGTCGGTGCTTCGGCATAAAGCTCGGCCGCTGCGGCATTACTGGCACGCTCAAAAATCACATCGTAATCCTCGCCCGCTTTTACCTCTAAATTTACCCAAAATGGTTCTGACTCCACCACTTGATGATCATCAAACCCACTTTCATACAAATCGCTGTATTGCAGCTTCAAGCGGTATTGCCCTGGAGCTAGTTCCAATTCATCGACCGTTGAGAAAAATGACTGCTCTATCTCTTTATCATCCACCTGTAACGGAATGATTTCCTCCGGGAAGTACACCATCTCGGCCTGCACCTGAGGGGCCAAAGCCAGTGTTATTAGGCTGGTCATTATCGTTTTCTTCCACATAGTCATTTCCTTGTTAGCAAATGGATTAAGCTTCAGTTTGACACTTCTGCTTTTCTTTGTCATTACTGGCTCATCCATGAAAAGATAAGGACCACATCGTGAGTGAAGAAACCATTTTCAGTAAGATTATTAACCGCGAAATTCCAGCAGATATCGTGTATGAAGATGAACATGCTTTAGCATTTAAAGATATTAATCCCCAAGCGCCGTTCCATGTGCTTATTATCCCAAAAACCCCGATAGCCACCATTAACGATATTACCGATGAACATGCCGCCACAGTCGGGCATTTGTATGTTGTTGCTGCAAAACTAGCTAAAGAACAAGGCTTTGCAGATGAAGGTTATCGCGTAGTAATGAATTGCAATGATCATGGCGGACAAACTGTTTACCACATTCATTTGCACATGCTGGCCGGCAAAGAAATGGGTTGGCCTCCTTATCAGGATAAGAAAAAAGTATAACTTTCGCTTATCTTTTATAAGGTTAACAAATATGGGCAGAGGTAAAGAAGGTGTTATCATTGGCTCCGCTGCCCTGTACCTCGCATTCTGCCTGTATATACCCAGAAGTTGAAGATTATTAATCTTTTTTCACTAATAATTCTGAGCCACCTAATACAAAAGAAGTGAGCTCCATGATACGATAGTGGTAATAATGTAAAAGAGCCGCTAACCACAATGAGTAAGACTGTCTTTCTATTACTTGAACAAGACCCCATCAACCAAATAGGCGTCAATGTCCTTGAGCCACTTCTGCGTACACAGGGACTCGAAGTCCATAAAGGCACCGACGTTGCTCAGGTTAAGCCTGGCACCACTTACTTATTTATCGAAACATCATCAGACGATGCGTGGAGTCGTTTAAAAGAGCACTTAGTCAATTTAAAAGTGGAATGTGACATTGTGCTGTTCAATCTAGATGAGAATCCAGAGCTCGCTAATCGGGCGCTACTAAGTGGTATTCGTGGCGTGTTTTACACCACAGATAATGCCGATGTGATGATGAAAGGCATTCGCTTACTTCAAGAGAACCAGTTGTGGTATCGCCGTGATGTTATGTGTAACGTGCTGAACCGCATGCTGCAATTTAATAAAGATTCGCTGCACAAACTCACTGAAGGTGATATTGAGCCGGTGAAGCTGACCAAGCGCGAGAAAGCCATCGTCGCGTTAATGAGTAAAGGCGCTAAGAACAAAGAAATTGCCGAAGACTTAAATATCAGCCCGCATACGGTTAAAACTCACTTATACAGTGCATTTCGTAAGACCAAGTGTCGTAACCGTGTGGAGCTATTATCTTGGGCTCAAACTAACATGCCCAATGAATTACGCTAATATCAAAAAAGCCGGCTATTGCCGGCTTTTTTGTCGGTAAAATTTATCTGCGGCTAAATATAACGCATGCGCTATAAGCCGAGATAAACGCTGAGTTTTGTTGCGAACGAATAAAAGATAACAGGTGCCTGACATAGATTGCATGGCGTTATTATGCGTAGTAATACAGATAAAGTTAGCATCTCAATATTCAGGACCACTGCCAACACGCACGTCAACACATTCAGTAAGACCTTACAAGGTAGCATACCTTGTAAGGTTAAGATGCACCATTACAAGCGCGAGGGCTCTGTATTAATGTGCCGGGCTATTCAAGTGCTGCTCGTCGGTATTGCTCGACCGGCAGGCCACCAATACCCCAGCTGTCGAGTTCGACTTCATCAATCACCACCATAGTGGTCGCTGGGGACTTATTTAATACCTCAACCAGTAACTCGGTAACCCCTTTTATTAAGGCTGATTTTTGCGCTTGAGTGACTCCCTCTTGCGTTACTTTAATATTCACATAGGGCATATCCTTCTCCTTACTTATCAATAATATGAAATACTTTTGCAATAATGCGCCACTGTCCAGCACTGCGTACCAGTGACAATAAATCAACATAGTCCTGAGCACCGATAGAGCAACGTACCCTAGCCTGTGCAGTGTTATCGCCAAGCAGCTCTATTGCATCTATGCTGTCTTGACGCTGCTCACCGCGAGAAGCGGGCGATGTACGCTGAGCGATCACCTCACGATAGGTAGGCATATCGCGATACAGCAAAGGTTGCTTATCTGCGCTCACATAAATAGCTTGGGGATGAAAAACGCTATCGAATTTCTGCAAGTCGCAGTGGTACAAGGTATCGAAGTAGCGTTGCAACAACGCAGTAATTTCTGGCAACGGCTTCATGAGGTGACCTGCTCAGACTAGCACTTCGGTGTGCATCGCTTTGCGCACACTGGGGCGAGCATTAACTCGCTGCCAGAAGGCATTAATGGCAGGCCATGACGTCAGTGGAAAGCCAATAAACTGTGACCAGTTAATAATGACAAAGGCATAGGCATCAGCCACGGTAAAGGTATCGCCTTGCAAATATAAGCTGCCAGCACTTAACTGAGCTTCTATCGGTGCGAGACGTTTGCCAATTTTCGCCTGTGCCGCCTGGCGCTGTGTGGCTGTCAGCTCAACTCCTGAGAAAAAGGGGCTAAAGCTCTTATGCAGCTCAGAGCTTAGGTAAGCAAGCTGCTCACGAAGCTGATAGCGCTGCCATGTGCCAATGCTGGGAGCAAGCGCTAGCTGTGGTTTTAGATCGGCTAAATACTCAAGAATGGCTGGATTTTCGGTCAGTATTGTTTGGTTATCAACAGCCAGCGCAGGCACATAGCCCTTGCTATTAATTTCGCTGTAGTTACCCCCTGTCTCGGTTTGACCTTTATCGGTATCAACACGCTCAAGTTTAAAGTCGACCTCGAGCTCATTGAGGATAATATGCGAGGCCATAGAGCAGGCGCCAGGTTTGTAGTAAAGCTTCATTTCACGGTATTCCTGTTGTTGTCCTTGTGGAGCTTTAGATAATATCTAATGGAAATCAGATTACTAGAAGTAACCATGTATTTGGTGCTAGAATTGGGTTACCGTACAGAAACTTAGTCACTCTTATGTCATTGAAAGTTAGGCTGAATAAAAGCCCTAAACCACCCCAACCCTGCATGCTTACAGAATGTATGGCGGTCATTTCCGGTGCCTGGGCGCCCAATGTGATTTGGTGTTTACGCGCTGGACCGCGCCGCTTTAATGAGCTGCGAATTGATATCCCGCCGATTTCGGCAAAGGTACTTTCAACTCGCTTAACGGAGCTATTAGAGCGCGGCGTTATTGTTCGCCATGTACGTGATACCTCTCCGCCCTCGGTGGAGTATGAGCTTACCGAGCTTGGCCAAGCACTTATTCCAGCATTAGACGAAATCGTGAAGGTCGGTCACAAACTTAAAACCATGGGCTATCTACAAAAGCAGTACGACTAGCACCATAACCACGGATGAGTTGTGACTTTTCGCATGGCCATCGAGTGAATTTTGCGTATAGTAGTGGCTATCTAACGTAAACTTTTAACTTGTTGATGCTCGACGCAAAAGCCCTTTTTTACACCAGTGCCGCTGCCGTATTTGTTATGGCGCTGTTGAACTTTATTACTTGGCGGGCCAACCGTAATTTTGTCGGTATTGGCTTGTACGTGTTTTATCCCGTGTGCTTGTTATTGGCGATTTTACTGTTCGCGTTGAAGAGCACCGTTGATGTGGGCTCACAGGCGTTAGTGGTACTGGCTAACATTAGCTTTATGCTCGGCTCCATTATTCATGTGTTAGCCATCAGCCGTTTTTTAGATTACAAAGGTTTTGTTACCACCTTATTTATTTTCGTTAGCGCCTTTTTACTCCTTGGCTTTACCTACTTTATGTTCTTCGACAGTAACTTGCGTACTAGGGTGCTGCTGTCAGATTTACAACATATTGCTGAAGCACTGTGTCTAACCTACATTGTTATTCGCTACGGACGACATAAATACCCCAGTGCCAGTTTGGTGTATTTAATTGCCTTAGTGATGTGCTTAGGCATATTCAGCGCCCGCACAATTTGGATTGGCGATATCGACCGCTTCAGCCTGATCCGTAACGATTGGTTTAGTATGACGCTGCTAATTAATGGCGTGCTAGCGCCGATGCTCTACGCTGCTGGTTTGGCGTTATTCTGTAACGAGCGTCGCGAGCTTAACCTTAATCAACTCACAGCCAAGGCGCAGAAAGATTTAGAAATTCGCGGCCTGTTTTTATCTACCGTCAGTCATGAGATTCGCACCCCACTCAATGGCATATTAGGCAGTGCGCAATTGATCATGAACCAATCCAATAACCCCAAAAACAAACCCTATTGTGAAGCCATTATCAACTCAGCCGAGTCGCTTAACCTACTCATTGATAAAGTCCTTGAGTATGCGAGCTTGGACCAAAGTGATGAAGCCCTCTTTGAAGAAGACGTAGAGTTACGCACTTGGATTAATAACCTGTGTTTGTTGCTAAGCCCGCTGGCAGAGCAAAAAGGGGTCAAGTTTGAGTTGAACTTTAACCTGCCGCGACAAGCCTGTTATTACTGCGACCACCAAAAGATACGACAGGTACTGATTAACCTAGTAGGTAATGCCATCAAATTTACCGACCGAGGTGAAGTGATTCTACAGGTAGATTTATTGCGTGAAGGCCAAGAAGAACACACCCTACGCTTTAGTGTTATTGATTCAGGCCCCGGCATAGAACAAGAAGAAATTCAGTATTTAACCGAACCCTATGTACAAAGTAGCGCAGGTAAACTCAAGGGCGGCTCTGGTCTGGGCTTAGCAATCACCAGCCGGCTGCTGGAACACTTAGGCAGCCAGCTTATTATTGATAGTGAAGTTGGCAAAGGCAGTACCTTTAGCTTTGATATGCGCTTAACTGTGGGCGAGCTTAGCCTCGTTGAGAAACGTCCACAAACGACCCATTACCTCACCGGCCTTGATGTGTTGTTAGTAGAAGATCTCGACCTTAACCAAAAGATTGCCATAGAGTTTATGGCCGAGGACGAGCATCGAGTGAAGCTCGCTACCGATGGCCATAGCGCCATTGAACTGATGCAGCAGTATCATTTTGATGTGGTGTTATTGGACATGAATTTACCCGACTTAAGCGGCCAAGAGGTGATCCGACGCTTGAAGAATATCGACCATCGCAATCATCGCACGCCGTTTTTAGCCTTTACTGCCAGCCTCAGCCCCGATGAAGTGAAAGAATACCTGGCCTTGGGGATCAAAGACATTGTCGGCAAACCTATAAAACAAGAAAAGCTGCGCCAAGCGTTAAGTGACTCGCAGTCCAGTCAAGCACCTAATTTGAGTGTTGAGCTTAAAGATGTGCTCTACGATGAAACCGCCGCAGAGCAAATGGCCAATACCTTTGAAGAGCAAGAGCTGACCTCTATTTATAATGAGTTCGTGCTTTCAGCCCGTAACAAACTGCTGCGTTGCCAGCAACTTATGGCCAGTGATAAAGAGCAGTGCATCAAAGTGTTACACCGCCAAGCCAGTACAGCTTTGCAACTCGGGTTTAATCGCTACGGCATGGCGTTAAAGAAAATTGAACGGCGATTGCTTGAGGATAAGCCGCTAGATACTCACCTAGGCGACTGCCTAGAGCTATGGCAACAAAGCTTAGAGCTGTACCTTAAATCAATGCGCGCCCAAGTCTAACGGCCATAATCATCATCAAAACGGACAATATCATCTTCTTCAAGGTACTCACCGCTTTGCACCTCAATCACCCGCGCGACAGTGTTTGAGGCGTTGCTCAGGCGGTGTTTTTGTCCCGCAGCGATAAAAGTTGATTGTCCTGCGCTGAGCTGGCTTTGCTGGCCATCAATCTCCACCAGCACAGTGCCGCTAACAACCACCCAGTGTTCAGCGCGATGTTGATGTAGCTGCAAAGACAGTCGCGTCTTGGCATGAAGCATAATGTGCTTTACTTTAAAACCTGGCCCCTCATTGAGCACCTCGTAGCTGCCCCAAGGTCGAAATACTTGGCGGTGACGCAAACGCCGCTGTGGGTACTGCTCACTGACTTGGCTAAGCAGAGCTGGCATAGTGTGCAGCTGCGATTTGGCTGCCACCAAGGTGGTATCACCGCTTTGCACTACGGCCAAATCATGCACTCCTAAGGTCGCCACCACCTGATGCTCGTCAGTCACCACTAAGTTGTTATGACTATCTTGCAGCACCGCTTCGCCAATCACCGCATTGCCCTGATGATCTTGCTCTGTGTGTTGCCATACTTGCGCAAAGCTGCCTAGGTCGGCCCATTGCAGTGGCAACGGGCAAGTAAGCACCTGTTCGCTATGCTCCAGCAGAGCATAATCAATAGAGTCACTGGGCACGTGTTGCCAGGCATCGGCATCGACACGAACAAAATCAAGATCGCGGTGAAAGTGCGCCGCTTTGCGCAGCGCAGCCATCATCTGTGGTTGGTGTCGCTCTAGCTCTCGCACAAAACAGCCACTGGTAAACATAAACATGCCGGAATTCCAGTAGTAGTTCCCGTGTTCGATATACTGCTGCGCGAGCGCGTATGAGGGCTTTTCCTTAAAGTGCTGTACATGAAATAGATTGGTCGCCTGTGCTGCGGCCTTACCTTTTAAAATGTAGCCATATTCTGTGGCGGCGCGCGTGGGTTCAATGGCAAACGTAAGTAGCGCCTGATCACTGTGCTGCGCTAACGCCGGTAAACACTCAATTAAACACGCGGGATTGGTAATCGCATGATCCGCCGGGGTCACAAATAAGCTGGCACTGGGATAATATTGCTGTGCCCACAGCGCGGCAATAGCCACCGCTGCGGCAGTATTTTTGCTCTGTGGCTCGAGAATAATGGCGCAGGGATCAATGCCCACCTCCAGTAGTTGTTGCGCGACCATAAATCGATGTTCGGCGTTGCACACCACCAGCGGTGGCAGCAAGCAGTGATGCTGTACTCGCAGTGCAGCCTGCTGTAACAGTGAATGCTCGCCATCTAGGCATAAGAATTGTTTTGGACGGTCTTGGCGCGATAACGGCCATAAACGCGTACCGCTACCGCCCGCTAAAAGCACAGGTAAAATCAACATACCAGCTCAGAACTAATAATCGAATAACGATTATACCAGTTCTTGATGGCGTTGATTAAGCCTTGGGTTGATCTGCAGAAGGCTCTCCATACTGAGCTAGTTGCTCTTGCAGTGCCGCCTGAAATGCGGGCCGAGCACAGGCCCGCTGAAGGTACGCATTACAGGCTTTAAACTCAGCCAAGGCGTCAAAGCGCGCCACTAACCGCAGTACATCGGCCATTAAAATATCGGCGATAGAAAAGTCGGCGGCCAACCACTGCCGCTGCGTCAATATTTGCTCCATGTGCGTCAGTCGAGCGCGTAAAAAGGCATCTAACTGTTGTCGGGCTGGGGTGTCATTGCTATCACCACAGAACTGGTAAATAGACCAGGGTAAACTAGCGGCTTCAACCGAATTTAACGCCGCGAAAACCCATTCAATCACCTTACTCCGCTCGCTGGCAACACTGGGCATCAGTGCCGTGCTTTTCTCGCCGAGATGTAACAAGATAGCGCCGCTTTCAAACACCGACAGCTCGCCATCTTCGAGCCAGGGAATTTGCCCAAACGGTTGCCGGGCAAAATGCTCAGCGCTTCTATTTTTAAATGCCACAGTGGCAACGCGGTAATCGAGACCAGCTTCTTTTAATGCCCAACGTACGCGCAAATCACGCACATAGCCGCGCGGTAGTTGTGGCACCCAGTCGTAGGTGAAAAGAGTAATCTGAGTCACCGCACACCTCCTTGTTATAGCTCATCCTCTGAGCCTAGCAGCTTAAAAGTAATTATGCCGTGGCCAGGGGGTTACAAATTGAGCTCAAAGTCATCCGCATCCTGCCATGCGGGAAAGGATTCCTTATAGTCCTCTAACTGCGCTAAATCCAAGGTAACCGTAATCGTCTGGGCCTTATTATCCTCGCCATAAGCGACCTGCTTGCCATCGAAGCGATAAGCTGCGGTGCCGCCATTGTGCTCAACACCTTGACCATCTTCACCAACCCGGTTGACCGCTAACACGTAACACTGGTTTTCTATGGCCCGGGCTTTTAATAACGTATCCCAGGCATCGCGCCGAGCAGCTGGCCAATTAGCAATATTAACCATCACATCATAATCATTACGGTTACGTTGGAATACGCCAAAACGCAGGTCATAACATACTTGAGGAAGGACTCTGACCCCTTTTACAGTGAACACCTTGCGCGCTGTGCCGGCGTCCATGTGCTCACCCTCTTTGCCTAAGCAAAATAGATGGCGTTTGTCGTAATAATCCAGCTCGCCACTGGGGTGCACCCAATATAGGCGGTTAAACTTGCCTGTCTCGTCGGCACTAATAACACTGGCGCACAAAACCGCTTGGCGGCGCTGGGCCTGGTCTTTAAGCCAAGCAATAATGCGCTCGCTATGACGCTCAACATTTGGTTCGGCGACAGCGAATCCAGTGGCAAAGGTCTCACTCAGCAAGATTAAATCAACCTCTGGTAGCGATTGTAGCTGCGCCGCTAAATGTGCGAGGTTTGCCTCTACGTCCAACCAGTGAATGTCATGCTGTAGCAAAGCGACGGTTAGTTTCGACATCGTTACTCCTGTTGCTCATAGATATTTACTGGCACCGATAAACGCGCCCCACCTATATCGATATGCTGCCATTGCGGCGTTGTTAAAGTAAACTCCCCAGCTGCCAAAGCCTGCTTAATTTGCTCTTCATCGTCAGTGGCGTTGGCCACCTGCAAGTGATAACTCTGCCACTGCTGTTGCTGGTTTTCGGTGAACATCACCCCTTGCAGATAATTGTGTTGCTGGTGCAGCAATAGCCATTCTAACTGCTGATCTTGGTTCACATCGGCAGCAATGAGGTATAAAGAAGCCCCCTGGCCATAATATTTGTAGAAGTTATTGCTATGGATAAACTGTAACAAGCTGGAAGGAGGTTGGTTCGCCGCATCGGCAATGCGCACCCCTTGCAGCCATTGTGACTGCCATTTTTCAAAGTCGCTGGGTTCATCACGATTAGCATATAAACGCACTATACGCGCTTTAAGAGAGTCATTATCAGTATGCTGTTGTATTTGCTGCAGCGCCTCAAAGCCAGCCTTGCCAAGTTCCCTGTAAAAGTAATACACATCAAACTCATCGGCACTGACTTGCCCCGATTGCAATCGGTGTACTTGGCTTTGGGCACTGAGCTGTTGCAAATTAGCAAGCGGTGAATTGACCGCCAACAACGCCATAAATAATGCGGCGCAGCCGATAACGTTGATTTTGTGCACCCAAATGAGCCATAGCTGGCGCTTGATGATGATAGCCCCGCAGTAACTGAAGGCAAAGTATGCCAAGGTGGCGCTGATCAGCACTCCCCACCCTCGGCTCACTGTCAGGCCATACTGTTCAATGCGCAGCCACAGGCCGTAATGTGCCAACATTGCGTATAGCGGTAAAGTCAGCAGCGCCAATAGCATCACCCCACGCCACCAGTGATAGTAAGGCAGAGCATCGGTTCGGCTGTACACGGTATTAAAGAAGAACAACAAACTCGCTTGCATCCACAGCAGCATTAAGGTGCTGTTCTCCAGCCGCCAGAGCGACTCTAATCCGGTAAATGGCAAGCTGGCGATAAAGGTAATAGCCAGCACAGCAAGCACGGGCAGTAAAAATTTGGCTAAAATTTTCAGTAGCTTTTCAATATTTTCGACGGCCGAAAGCATGCTTCTAAGGGCAATAGCAGCCCCTGCAAACGCACAGGTAAGCACTGGAATACTAACCCAAGGTTCATCGAGCAGATCAGCTAAAATTTCAATGCCGATGGTGCTGAATAGCTCGCCACCAAGAAGCAAAATAAGCCATAAAGCTAAAGCAAAGAAGCAACATAAACTGAACTGAATAAAATGCTGCCAAGATAGCTCGTACAACTGCCGATAGGTGATCGGCTCGCCTCTGCTATACAAAGTGGCTACATTAAGTAGCTTTAACGTGGTGATTAAGGCACATAATACAAAGGTGACAATCAACGCGTCGTTATTAAAGAGCTCTTGTTGTGGCTGCTGCGCACCGATATACATCCCCAACACACTCAACAACAGCGAGTAGGGCACGGCTAAAGTTAAAAAGCGCCGCCAACCTGCGCGTTCTAATCGCAGGTAGCATAATCCAGGAAAGACGATAGTCAGGGTAACTAAACCCACCAACCAGGTGGGCGATTGCGCTGGCCAGTTGCCATTGTCAACGGCTAAGTACAGCCACACCAGCAAGGCACTTTGCAGCAAAGCCTGAGGCACTAACCACCGTAAAATAAAGTGCTTTTTCTGGGTCATGAGTATGTTCCTATCCTTAGTTGTTCACACTCACCATACGCTATTTTTAGCGCCTTGCGCAAAATCCTTATCGGGACACGAACAACATTATTGTTGGGCGTTGTATGGCCACGTGTGGAAGGTCTTAATATAAAGCTGCTCTACTTCCTCTCTCGCCCAAGGCGTACGACGTAAGAACTTCAGCGATGATTTCACCGAGGGGTCATTCTTAAAGCTATTAATATTGATGTGCTGCGCTAGCACCTGCCAGCCATAGTGCTCGACTAGACGAGTCACTATTTGTTCCAGCTTAACGCCATGCAGGGGGTTATTGGGTTGATTATCCATTGTACTTAGCCTTTTAAACAGGGCGCAATTGGCCTCATAACGCTAAGAATACCACGCAATGCACAGCGACTGAAAACTGCCGCTGTGCATCATTTAGTCTCAATCTAAAAGTTTATTATGGTAGAAACCGCTTGTTCGTCAGCCGTTTCAATGGATAAGGTAATTGTTCGTTGCTGCCAGTCAATATCAACCATGCCATAGTTGCTGCCCGATTTATTGATCAAATGGCGATTACCCGTGCTGAGGCGGCCAATATTATTGCTCACCGTGCCCACTTCACCACCCGGGATTTGAGCGCCACTGCCAGCACAGTTTCCCCATTGCTGAGCAACGCCTTGGCCGTTTGCGTCGGTTTCGGTATAACACCACGGCTTATCATGATCTCGAGTAATACAACCTTGATAAGTTACTCCCGCGTAAGTAAACGGCAGTTGACACTGATGCCGATAAATACCGTCGCCTTGATGATCTGCATAGATAGGCATACGCAATGGGTTTTCTATATGATACGGCCAGTTTTGCCCAAACCCAGAGGCCGTTACCTCATACACTGTGACCGCTTTGCCATACTCAGCACTGGCGGGAATTTTTTTCTGTAGCAGTTCGCCCCAATGTTGGTCACCCGATAAGAAAATAACAGCTTGGGTACGTCCTTCATTCACGGCTTGCTGAACTAAGCGTAACAGTCGCGCGCGTTGAGCTGGCATCTCTGCCCAAGACTCATAACTCGTTCCTGACATTGTTTGCTCTTGCATACTGCTGAGCGCGCCCTCAAAGGCCTGGCCATCACCATAAGCACAATAGCTGCTGCGGCTACGCTGTTGGTGCAACGGTGGCAGCACTTGAATGCCACTGGCTATTAAGGTGACTTGAGCCGGTTGTTGCAGCTGATGCTCTAGCCACTGCCATTGCTGCTCGCCAAGAATGGTACTTTGCTCACCCTCGCATTGACCATATTGGCTAAATGTGGGCGAACGGAAGTAGCGTGCATCTAGGGTGATCACATGAGTACGCTCACCGCTGGGGCCGAGCATTTTGGCTTCATATATGCCCTGCTGTTGCTGATGACGTGGGTCAGTTTCGGGGATATCGAAGTGACGTAGATATTCCTGCTGCGCTTGCTCACGCTTGGAGTAATGCTTACCGTCGTTGTTGCGGCCAAAGTCATGATCGTCCCAAGTCGCCATAACAGGGATTTGTGCAGCCAAAAATTGTCGATAATGCGGGTTTTGCTTCTTATCGTCGTATTTTTGCCGCATAACCTTCATATCTTGGGTGTCGGCATAAATATTATCCCCCAGCCATAAAAATAAATCGGGTTGATGAGAGATCAGTCGCGCCAAGGCCTCTGGCATGTCGCCCTTGGTTTTGAAGCACGAACCCAAGGCAATGCGATCTAAACGTTTACTTTGCTGCGGCTGCGTATGTTTAAGTAGCTCAGGTGGCGGCACTGGCGCGCACTCTTGCCAACTGCCATCAGCAACATAACACCAAGGTGCACTGTGATTGCGTGTGCTACATCCATAAAAAGATTCGCCTTGATACTGCGAAGGAGCCTGGCAGCGCTCTCCCTGCACAGTGGTAAATTGAGGGATAGTTTCATTACGAACATGCCCCCATGTCGCACCCTCTATGGCTTCTTGTAAATAACACCATTGCGAACCGCTATTATTTCTGTCGGTTGTGCCTTGATAATCAGTGCCCATATAACTGAAGCGCTTTTTACACGCTTCATAGTGCACCTCGGGCTCAGCCAAGGCTGCGCTACTGAACAGTGCCACCATAACACTTAATGTTTTTTTCATTATATCCTCGGTAAGTTGTAAAGTTCCTTTAAAAGAAACAGCCTACCGAAGTAATGTTAAAAAGAGGTTAAAGCCAGCAGCAGCACGCCCTTTTAGGCATTATTTATAGTGCGCGTACATCTCATCCAAGGTTTGCGACAAACCATCTTCTTGCACCACGCGCACATGCTGACGATTCAGGCCACGTATGTTATTCACCCCACAGGAGTGAGCAATCAGACCGATGCCATAGTGAATATATTTGTTGTAGTTAGCAACGCGCTGAGTTTTATCAACCACATCAAGCCCTTTCATCAGTTTCGGATTATGGGTGGTGATCCCTGTGGGACAAGTATCTTTGTTGCATTGCAGCGCCTGAATACACCCCAAGGAAAACATGTGGCCACGAGCCGAGACCACAAAGTCAGCGCCCAAGGCAATCGCCCAGGCCACTTTGGAAGGCACAATCAACTTGCCAGAAACAATGACACGAATACGACCACGTAATCCATTACGCTCTAGCAAGTCGACCACCCAAGGCAGGCTCTCTTTCAATGGCAAACCAACCGAGTCCAGCAGCGGTTGAGGGGCGGCGCCAGTGCCGCCATCGGCGCTATCAATAGTGATAAAATCTGGCGCACTGTGCTCGCCACGTTGTTTAATCAGGGCCACCAGTTGCTCAAGCCACTGGGTTTCCCCTAATACAGCCTTAAATCCCGTAGGTTTCCCCGTCACCTCACGCACGTGGTTTATCATATCCAGCAAATCACTGACGCTCTTAATTTCCGGATGTCCATTCGGGCTAATGGAGTCTTTGCCCTCAGGAATACCACGAATTTTGGCGATTTCAGCGTTGACCTTAACCCCAGGTAACATCCCGCCTTTACCGGGCTTTGCACCTTGACTCATTTTGATCTCGAACATTTTCACTTGCTCATGGGCCGCCACTTCCTTGAGTTTATGATCACTGAGCTGGCCATGCTCATCACGCACCCCATATTTGGCGGTGCCAATTTGAAAGACAATATCGGCGCCACCCTCAAGGTGATAGGGGCTCAATCCCCCCTCACCAGTATTCATCCAACACCCCGCTTGGCGGGCTCCGCGCGATAGCGCCAACACGGCGCGTTTAGATAAAGCGCCATAACTCATGCCAGAGATATTAAACACCGCCTTCGCGGTGTAGGGGTGGCGAGATTGCTCACCGAGCACAATGGGCTCAGGGTCGATGGCGTCTTCTTCTAAAGTGGGAAAGGCACAATTCATAAACATAATGGTGCCGGCGGGATCTAAGCTTTGTGTGGAGCCAAATGCAGAGGTGCGATCAACATTTTTCGCCGCTTTGTATACCCAGCTGCGCTCGGCACGGTTGAACGGCATTTCCTCGCGGTCCATGGCAAAGAAATATTGCCGAAAAAACTCGCCTTGGCGCTCGAAAAAATAACGAAACCGACCAATAACTGGATAGTTTCGACGAATTGCATGCTTGTTCTGATTAACATCAACAATATAAAAATAAATCACCACCAGTACGATGATGCCCAACGCCAGTAAAAACAGACTGGTCAAAAAGTCGATGGCGTAAATGAAAAAGTCGCTCATCAGCTAACCCCTTGTTGTCCCTAATGCTATGCAGATTTACATATAGTGAGGCAATTGACCAGACTGTTAATAAGGTTATTTTCTTTCTACCCAGAGTACAGCGATTGAAACAAAAGTACGCAGCACCATTAGTAATAACCGTTTTTGCCGTAGGGCACTTCTAAAGTGTTATCTTGTTGGCGAGTCGGCTGACCGCACATTTCATCGTAAGCACTGCTATGGCGCAGTACCATGGCGTGATAGGCAATATCATCGAACAGCTTTTGAATATGCAATGGGCTATTGGCTTTGAGGATCTCGCCTCGAGGGTCTTTGACATAGTATTCAATATTGTTGATTACTACCGATACTTGATACAACGCCATATCCAATGAGTGGATCACTACTTTTTGAATCGGTTGATGATGCTGCAGGTTAGTAAAGTCGATACCCATGATTTGCTCCATACATTAAGGTTTAAAGCTATACGTAAGCAAAGGCCATGGCGATTAAAGCATGCTATGATGGCCTTGTCCGTTAGTTATAGTAATAATCATGTCACCGCCTATTCGTGTCGCTAAGTTTTTATCTCATGCTGGCGTTTGCTCACGCCGCCAAGCCTCAAGACTGATTACCGCCGAGCGAGTGAGAGTCAACGGTGCCTTGGCGCAACACATTACCCATGTCAGTCCCCATGACCATGTCACCGTGGATGGCGAGGAAGTGCTGGGACTGGCGCCGAAACGTTATTTTGCTTATCACAAACCGGTGGGCATTGATTGCAAGCTGCAATCACACAACCCTCATAGTCTTATTCATCACCTCCCAGCTGGACCCCGTGTTTACCCGGTTGGTCGCCTTGATAAAGACTCACGCGGGTTACTGATACTGACCAATGATGGTGCGCTGTGCCAACGCCTCTCACACCCCGACTTTGCGCATCAAAAAGAGTATTGGGTTGAAGTTGATAAACCATTAAACCCCGAGTTTTTTGTGCAAATGCGCAGTGGCATTACTCTGGGCGAACACACGACGCGTCCCTGTGTTTGCGAACCTCTGTCAGCAACTCGCTTTAAAATCATCCTGACCCAAGGGCTTAATCGGCAAATTCGTAAAATGGCGAAGCACTGCGGCTACCGGGTTATCGACCTTATGCGTGTGCGTATAGGAGACTATGTACTGCAACCCGAGCTGATCAACGAACACCATTTTCAAGCACTGACAGCGGAACAGGTGTACGGATTACAAAAATAACTTGACGACATTGACTACAAGTGTAATCTTTGGTTTAAGAATTACATTTGTGAGCAATACTATGATCGAGTTGTCGAAAGCCGAATTTGCCGTTATGGAAGCCCTTTGGCAAGGTCATCCAGCGAAAGCCAGCGAGGTGGTTGCACGCCTGAGCGACGACACCCAGTGGCATGAAAAAACCATAAAAACGCTGTTAGGCCGACTAGTAAAAAAACAGGCGGTCAGCTTTGAAAAACAGGGCCGTTTATATAGTTACACACCCACAATTGGCCGCGAAGAATATACCCTCAAGCAAAGTAAAAGCTTAATACAACGATTTTTCAGTGGCCGTATTGCGCCATTAGTCAGCGGTTTTGCGAAAACAGAGCAACTGTCACAGCAAGATATCAACGAACTCAAAGCCGTTATAAAAGAGTGGGAAGACCAACAAGGAAAGTAATATGTTTGCCTGGATCATCGCCCAACAAGCTTGGCTCTCTGCGTTGTTAATAACACTTGTTATTGTCGAGCGCTATGCCCTTAAATCATTGACCGCCCGTTTTATATATGGCCTGTGGCTTGTGGTTCCTGCAGCGCTCATAGCGCACCATGTTGAGCTCAGCCAATCAGTGGCATCACCCACAGTGCTAAACAGTTACATCGTGACGCCTCTGCAGCAAGCGAGTACGCACGTTAGCATGAATTGGGAAATCGCTTATTGGTTTGTGGTCACAGTGTTATTGCTAGGTGTTTTCTTGCAGCATGCACAGTTTCAACGCCGCATAGGCGCTAAACTGACCAGCACTGTCAGCGTAAGTAATGCATCACTGCCTATTTACGAGAGCACAAAAATAAGCTCCCCCATGCTTGTCGGCTTTATAAGGCCACGTATTGTGCTACCTAGCTATTTGGTAACACAGCATAACCCCGACACCTTGGCTTTGATGATTGAACATGAGCATGTGCACCTAAGACGCCACGACAACATCATTAATGCCGCTGCGCTAGGTTGTGTGATTTTAATGTGGTTTAACCCACTGATATGGCTAGGATACTTCAGCTTAAGACGCACCCAAGAGCTGGCCTGCGATGAACTAGTACTAGCAAACAAATCGGCCACACAGCGCTTGCTGTATGGTAAATCTATGGTCGAATGTGCGAGTCGTTCGCAACTGCACAGCTTGGCTTATTCATACTACGGAGATAAAAACATGATGTTACAACGCTTACATAATATGCAATCGGCGAATCGGGGTCATATCGTCGCTAAAGTGCTGAGTATTTTACTCGCGTTAGCGAGCCTAACGCTGATTGCCACAACACAAGCAGGTGAAGGGCACAATCAAGACAAAACCGACCAACCGCAAGCAGTGATGCGCATAGAACCAAAGTACCCAATTGAGGCTGCGGAACAAAACATTTCCGGTTCTGTGGTTTTGCGATTCCAAATTGCGCAAGATGGTTCGGTGAACAATGTTACGGTGGTGAAATCACAGCCGGCCCAAGTGTTTGACAAAGAGGCGGTGCGCGCGCTTGAACAATGGCAGTACCAGCCTTATTCAGATCCTGAGCATGAGCACCTAGTGCAACTTGATTTCAAACTCAGCAACGACGTGCAATTGCCTGATTTAACCGAGCGCATTAACGTCACTTCGCACTAATTCGCGACCAACAAAAATATAAAGCAAGCCCCTTAAATTAGGTGCTTGCTTTGTGTTTTTCGTTAACACCAGAAAAGTGCTAAATACTTAGTGCGATCATAGCAATGGGACAGGCATAAGAAACCGCCCAAATTAATGAGCGCAGCAAATGTAAATCAAACCAATAGCAAAGACAGTACAACACCCGCGCAACAATATAGCTGATAGCTAAGGTATCCATAACTGCGGCTTGTTTATTGGCGCCAATCACCACAGCTAATGCCACAGCAAAAATAATCAGGGACTCGAAGCTATTTTGGTGCGCTGCTAATGCTCTTGCGCCAAAGCCGGTAAGCGCGTGTTGTTGCGCCCTAGGATGGCGATTATCGTACCCCCCTTGCTGGTTCTGCGCCCAAGCGAGCGGCACTTTGGCAAGTATAGGTAACACACAGGCGATCAACGCACACACAACTAATACACTCATAATCGTTCCTTTTTAAAGGCCACAGGCTTGGCACTACCCTAATCCAATGATAAGCCCGGTGCTAGGTTATTGTTTTTTACGCATCACAGCTCCTATTTTAGCCCCTAAAACAGACACCAAGGTTAAATAATTGTAAATTCCAGCTTGCAATTGTACCTCTTTAGTCTATTTTCTGATCGGAGGTCACACCTCTACCCTGATGGAAATAACAATCAACAGGAACACACATGAAAATAAAACTAATCTCTCTCGCGCTTACGCTCGGAATGAGCCAAGGCGTTTTTGCAACTGAGGGCGTTGCCTTCATTCACGGCACAGGCCAGCAAAGCGATGCCTATAACGACTACTGGACCAGTGGTTTTGTTGATAAGGTGCGTCAAGGCATTGCCAACCCCAATAACTTTACGGTGATTAATTGTGACTTTGAACAGTTTATGTGGGCCGAAGGCGCCGCAGGTTGCCTAGCCGACTCATTAAACAGCTTTATTGCCAACAAAAATATTACTGACTTAACGCTGATCACTCATTCAAACGGCGGCAATGTGGTGCGTTGGATCCTCTCCAACCCCACGTGGGATAGCCGTTACCCAAGTATCATCAATAAAGTCAATCACACCATCGCTTTGGCCCCTTCCAGTGGTGGCACCCCTTTGGCCGATGCGGTGATTGCCGGTAACACCTTTGAACAAGGGTTAGGTTGGATTCTCGGCTACGGCAATGACGCAGTAAAACAACAACAAGTGTCTTGGATGGCTGCTTATAATGCCGAGTGGTTAAAAGGTACGCCGAATCGCCCAGCTCTTCCCTCACGTTTTGAAACCGTGATCGGCAGCGACGTTGAATCTGCGGTGTGGGATTCGGATAGTTATTGCGGTGGTTATCAAAATCAAGTTGGCCTAGAGGTCACGCAAAACTGGCTTGATAACTGCTCCGATGGCTTTCTGGAGTGCAGCTCACAAGCTCTAGCAGGCTCGGTATGGTTTACCGATAAATCACGCACCCGTGGCAGTGAGCCACTAAGCCACCAGCAAAGTCGTCGCGACTGCTTTGGCCTGGGCAATATGCTGAAAAACAGAATATAGGAGCCAGACATGAAATACACACTAACCCTGAGTGCTCTGGCCATGATGACCAGCGCCACAATGGCCAATGAACAAACCATATATCAGTGGCCTAATGTATATCAAGGCGACAACACCAGCTTGCAACAGTTAACAAAAAGCAGCCATGAATACTGGCAAACGGTCAGTGGTCGAGAGCTTAAACAAGGTGTGGCTGTGCACGTCACCCAAGCCGACCACCTCATCCGCGTTGCGCCAAAAGCGCGCTTTGACAGCGGCACCGTGATTAAACCGCAGCAATTGCAAATGGATAAACTGCAACTGCGAGATGCAAAAAGCAACGCCACACTGGCGCTAAAAAGCATAGCCGCGCAGCAACAAATGCACCAAGCGGGCTTTAAAGATGGCAGTGTTGCCATTCAGATCAAAAATGTCAGTGCGCAAAACAAGCCGATGCTACAAAGTACTCAGCCACTGGGTGATGATGACCAATATCTGCTGCATGTAGTAGAGAAAGATTCACCCTATGCACTGCAAGCCCACGCCGATTTCAGGGTCGATGAACAACAGCGTTCTCTTGCTATGGATTTATCTATGGCGCAGCAGGGCAACGCTAGCAAGGCTGCCAACAATGTCTCGCTGCGTGTTCACAGCCCGGTGAATGAACAACTATCCGCTCGTTACGCCAATGGTAAAGTGATTTTCAGCCAGCCGTTACAGCATGTAGGAGCGGCGCAAGGGTTTTATGAAATAGAAGCCGACACCACAGTAAACATTAACGGCCAACAGGTTAAACGCACCATAAAACTGCCTTTTGTGTATAGTAAAGACACTATTACCATGAAAGCCGCGAAAGTAAGTGCGCTCGGCAATAACCGTTTCCAAGCCAGCGTACCGGTGAATGTGAGTGATGAAGGCCGTTACGCGATTCGCGCCACGCTGCAAGGAATGGTAGCAGGTAAGGCCACCAAGCTGGCTACTGTCGAGGTCGCGAAAGCGATAAAAGGTGTTGATACCTTTACTCTGCCTTTCGATGTTGCGACAGCGGCAACGGGACCATTCAAGTTGGTGGATGTTGAGTTAAGTGACCACACTCGAATGCTGAAATTCACCCCCACACAGAAGTTTGTTAAAGGCCCGGTAGCCGGGTTTTAAGCGCATGATGATATGCACCCAATATCAGGCTTGGCTTGGTATTGGGTTTACCCTACCTACGCCTACAAGCACCTTGGGGTAGTTATTACCTTGGGGTAGTTATTACCTTGGTTAATAATGAGTATCTAATTTCCTCATTCGCCAACGCTACAACACCATGATAACTTAAAGTTTTTCTTGTTGGTTGAATTCATGGCTTGGGTGTTGTTGACATTGTTAGCGGCCTTTTCGCAAAGCTGGCGCAACGCTCTGCAGAGCCAGCTGAGTTGCCATACCTCCAGCCTTGCGGTCACCCTTGCACGGTTTATCGTTGCCGGCCCACTCGCTGGTGTTTATCTTGCTGTGCTTTACCAAGTTCAACCAACCCAGCTGATCACCCCATCACCGACCTTACTCTACTACGTCGTTGGCGCAGCGCTGATGCAAATACTCGCCACCGCCTTGATGGTACGATTATTCAAAATGAACAACTACGCTGTGGGCGCAGGGCTGGCAAAGAGCGAAGCCTTGGTCGCGGCTATTTTAGGTATGTTATTTTTTGGCTCAACGCTCTCGATATTGGGCTGGTTTGGGGTTATTCTCGGCGCCATTGCGGTCATGCTGTTGTCGGGCCCAAGCTTACGCGCTCTCAATGGGCCAACGGTGTTACTGGGGCTTGCCTGTGGCAGTAGTTTCGCCCTCACCTCTTTATGGGTGCGCCAAGCGAGCCTCAGTTCAGGACTGACCTTTCCGCATAGTGCTGCTTGGGTGTTATTGTTTGTAATTACCCTGCAAACCCTCATTTTACTGGCCTATCTCGGCTATAAAGATCGGCCCGCATTATTAAGCTTATGGCGATATCGGCGACTAACGGCTTGGATCAGCTTAACCAGCTGCGTTGGCTCTATTGGCTGGTTTAGTGCGATGAGTTTAGAGCACGTCGCCTATGTAAAAACCTTGGGCCAAGTGGAGGTGTTTTTCACTATGTTAATCTCCTATCTGTGGCTCAAACAGCCAGTAAAGCGCCGTGACAGCCTAGGCCTGCTGCTGATTGCTATAGCAGCAATTGCAGTGATGTGGGGATAACAGCGGGTTAAATATACTAACATCGCGCTGTATATTGCCACGCGGTATAGGCTCAACACGCACGTAGGTGAATGCCGAGCCAAAACATCTATGTCGACTATTTAATAAACGTACCCGATGTATCGAAGCCAAAGGTAGTCGACGTTGTTGTGACATCGTCTTCACCAAGCTCTGAATTATAGACGGTGATATCTGTATCACTTACTTCTATGCGGCTGATATTACTCGTCAGTGTAAAGTCGCTGATCGCTTCCAAGCTAGAATGTTTATAAACAAACCCTTTTAAGGCCAGCAGTTTGTTCCCCGAGTAATACTTCACAAGCGCATAATCAACACCGTTTTTATTGACGAAAGTGATACTCGGTGTGTGCCCTTGTATCCTGGCAGCCAAAAATGGCATGTTATTCTCATTGTAACTGAGAATATAAGTGTCTTGGGTCGGCAAGCAAATTCCTGATTTATCTTTATGGAGAAGCTTTACCTGAGTAAAATCCACATCGGCTTTGTTATTAACAACTTCAATAGGCTTAGTAACTTTGATAGCGAGGCAATCAAAAGCACTAACGAATTGGCTTAATAAAAGAAAAATAATCGATGCGAAAAAGCGATAGCTCTTCATTGTTTAAATCTCCTGGTTTAACTTTAAAGGTGAGAGCAAGCATCTTCCCTTACTTGTTGTCGCTGCCCGCCTTTTCTGCATTCGCTTAGTTACGCTATTGAAGCTCAGCGATTAATTGAAAAAGCCTCTGTTGTATAGGCACCGCTTTTAGGCTCAAAACTGCTTATCTCATTTATTTAATAGCCATTGTATGTAGTAATATTCTTGGGCACGGATAGAAAAGGAACACCCCATGCAAGGAACTAAGCAGCTCACTTATATTACCCTTATCGTTATCCTCTTAATGATGTTCACTGCACAGGCTCATTCTAAAGATAAAGAGCTAACTTCCATAACGGATAACCCAGGTTTTAACTACTTTAAATCCACCTTATTACAAGTTATCGAGCAAAGAAGACCTGAACTATCGGGGCAGCATCACTTTTATGTTGCTCACTACCGCGAAGGCAGCGAATACACTTATATGTTTTGGCAAGAAGCAAGGCTGTTTTGGGTTCTACACCTAGGTACCCCAGAGGAATATGGTTGGATGTCAATGCTATTACCTAGTAGTGGCGAGTTACTGCATATCGATAAGGATGTCGTCACCACTCAAGAGGAGGTGGGCACAAGCACTTATATGGTAAGCCAAAAATGGATAAATGATAAAATTTTTAAGTGTGTGGTCGACGGTGATTTAATCACCGTCACCTACCCTTAGTTCGCCACCTTTAAGGTAATCACTCCAGCGATAATCAATAACACGCCGAAATAACGCATTAATGATGAGCTATCGCCGTAGAAAAACACCCCAACCAAGAAGGTGCCTGCCGCGCCTATGCCTGTCCAAACCGCATAGGCAGTGCCAATAGGAATGGTCTTTTGCGCCAGCCAAAGTAAAAAGCCACTAACACCCATAAATACAATTGCCATGGCTATCCCTAACCAGCGCGTTTGTGGCTCCTGAGCCAGTTTTAACCCCACTGGCCAACCAATTTCAAATAACCCTGCGCAAATCAAATACAACCACGCCATTAAGAGGCTCCTTTAACTAACTTTACTTGGTACAGATCATCGCGACGATCCTTAAGGTTGCGCACTGTGCCTTCACTGTGGAGAATTTTCAACTTATCCATATCAAGATCAGAGAACAACAACATCTCAGTGTTAGGCGTGGCTTCGTTCAAGCAAGCATCATGAGGAAAAGAAAAATCCGATGGCGTTAATACCGCAGCTTGCGAGTACTGCACGTCTAAACTTTCCACTTCCGGTAAATTACCCACACTGCCTGCGATGACTACATAGCATTCATTTTCAATGGCGCGCGCTTGGGCACAGTGGCGCACGCGTAAGTAGCTGTTTTTAGTATCAGTCCAAAAGGGTACAAAGAGAATATCCAATCCCTGCTCGGCAAGAATACGCGCCAGTTCCGGAAACTCTACGTCGTAGCAAATTTGAATTCCTACTCGCCCGGCATCAGTATCAAATACCGCTATTTTATCACCACCTTGGATCACCCAGTCGTTGGCCTCATGAGGTGTAATATGGATTTTGCGTTGTTCATCCACTTTACCACTGCGATGGCACAGATAACTGACATTATAAATAGTGTCATTCTCAGCAACCGGCATTGAGCCGGTGATAATATTGGCGTTGTACTCCACCGCCATACGCGACATCGCCTCAACGAGCGTGCTGGTATACTCAGCTAAAAAGCGAATCGCCTCGGTCTGGCTGCGATGTTCTTGTATGCCCATCAACGGCATATTGAAGAACTCAGGGAAGAGGATGAAATCGCTTTGGTAGTCGGAAACGGTATCGACAAAATACTCCACTTGCTTAAGCAGCTCATCGACGCTTTCAACACTGCGCATCTGCCATTGCACCGCACCCACACGAACAATCGACTTGGTGCTTTCAATAACCGTATCGGTAGGCTCAAAGAGAATATTATTCCACTCCAGTAAGGTGGCATAACCCACCGACTCTTCATCCTCTGGCAGGTACTTTTTTAACAGCCGCTTGACCTGAAAGTCGTTGGCAAGCTGAAAGCTGAGGATTGGGTCATACACCTCTTTCCTATCCACTTTTTCGATGTATTCCATAGGCGACATCTGGGCGCGATAGTTGTGATAGAGCGGTATACGACCTCCGGCTAAAATAGCCCTTAAATTATACTGTCGGCATAGCTCTTTACGCGCATCATACAAACGCCTTCCTAAACGCATGCCTCGGTGACTCGCAGCAATCGCCACATCTAAGCCGTACAATGCATCGCCATTAGGGTCGCTAAACACTCGGTCATGGCCATCGACGATATCATCATAAGTATGAGGGTTAGAGAAGCGCGCATAGTCAACCTGCACACTGAGGGCGATGCCTACTAACTGCTCATCATCAACAATGCCAATTTGCCCTTCGGGAAACTGGTCAATCAAACGGAAAATCGTGTGGCTAGGCCAGGCACCACCTAAATCGGGGTAAGCTTCGTCCATCAGTGTTTTAATCTGTGGGTATTGCTCTTTGGTCAGATTACAAATGGCTAAGCGGGTTTTTTCTACCGACATCATTCCCTCCCATGGGCACTGTAAAACTCTATTGTGGTGTTAGTGCAGGCAAAACAAAAGAGCCAATACACTTATTCGCGATGAAATGCGTAGCGATTAATGTTGGAAAACGCCATCATAATGTCTCGCGCATAGTTAACTCTAGGGTGTGCCAACGCGCCTTTACGCCAGGCCAGATAAATATTGTTTTCCGGTCCTTCGGGGCCCAGCTGTACCAAACGTCCGCTGCGAATATCGTCATGACACAAGTAGTCCGGCAACACCGAATAACCCACGCCGGTGCGCACAATCCCCGCCAGAGCACGAATATCAGGGCAGGTCGCTACGATTGGCGAGCGACAATGAGCTTTAAAAATCACGTCAAAATATTCTCGAATAAGTGGTAGCTGAGCATCATAGCTCACCACTGGTAAAGTGTTTAAAACGCTGGCATCGATTGGTGCTTGGGCAAGCGCATCGGCAAGCAAGCGGTGTGCAACCAGCATCAGCCTCTCACTATCGAGCACCTGATAGTCATAAACCTTACTATCGGGTAATGAGGCGGTGATCGCTAAATCGGCATTGCCGCTGTCCAATGCCGAATAAATTTGCTCGCGGTTACCGGGCAAGATGGTGACCGTCACATTGCCCCCCTGCAATAGATTTGCAAGCTGCGCAGAGGCCACGTAACTAATGTATTCGGCGGGCCCGGCGAGGGTAATGGTTCCTTGCACATCGGTAGAGCGACTGCGCGTTGACGCCATTTTTTGTTCTATGGCATCGAAATGGCTGCCCAACTGGGCCGCCAACTCATGCGCTATGTTGGTCGGCTCAACCCCGCGATGACGGCGCGTAAAGAGCGATTTTCCCACGGCCGACTCCACTGTTTGAATATGCGCTGTCGCCGCCGGCTGTGATAGCCCCAGATTTTTCGCCGCTCGAGAGATATTCAAACAGCGATAGACTTCAACGAAGGTTCGTAATTGCACAAAGTAAGACATAAACTGATATCAGATATTTTATACCTAACCCAAATTAAACTGAATTCTGCTTATTATAGCCCTCCGTTATACTTGTCTCATCCTAAACTTGAATGGAGCAAGTATGCGTATCAAATCAATTACCACCCTAATCGCCACTGTGGCGACCTTACTAACCACGGCGACCGTTAGCGCCAATAGCAATGCAGAGCAAGTGCTGGTGCTGCTCTCTAGTGAAACGCACATGACCCTCGCCGATGGCAGTACCTATGAAACAGGGTATTACCTCAATGAATTTGGCGTACCCGCTGATAAGTTACAAAAAGCGGGCTATGAGTTAGTGCTTGCAACACCGAAAGGGAACGCCCCACAAGTAGATGAAAACTCGGTCAAAGCCATGTACTTTGGGGGTAATGAACAAGAAATGGCACGTATTGAAAAGGTTGTGGCGAACTTAGATGGCATTAACGACACCTTGAGCCTCACGCAAGTGATCGACAACGGCCTAGACCAGTACAGCGGCGTATTCATTCCTGGTGGCCACGCTCCTTTGATAGATTTGGCCAATAACCCAGAAGTAGGCACTATTTTGGCGCACTTTCATCGTCAGCAGAAACCAACAGCGGCTATTTGCCACGGGCCTATCGCGCTGTTATCAGCACAGCAAAACCCCAGCGCTTACGAGCAAAAGATTGCCTCTGGGCAAAACGCGTCAGCCACAGACTGGCTCTATGATGGTTACCGTATGACTATTTTCTCAAACCCCGAGGAAGCTAGCTTTGAAGCCTCGTTGGCAGGTAAAAAACTACGTTATTATCCAGCCAAAGCCATGGCCCAAGCCGGTGGCGATATGAGCTTTGCCGACAAGTGGCAACCTAATGTAGTGGTTGATAGAGAGCTGATCACCGCGCAAAACCCTTTTTCCGATAACAAACTTGCCGATGCACTTATTTCCGCATTGCGTCAACGTAGCCAGTAGGGTAGTAACACCATGTTAAACTTTGAATTTAAAAACACCACAGAGATCCTTTTTGGCGAAGGCCAAAGCAAGCTTATCGCCGAGCGCCTTAATAGCAATGACAAAATCTTATTGCTATACGGTGGCGGTTCAATTAAGAAAAACGGCGTTTATGACGATGTCGTCGCCGCCCTTGCCGGGTTCGAATTTGTTGAGTTCGCCGGAGTGGAGCCTAACCCCACCTATGAAACTCTCAGTGAGGCTCTGCAAGTGGTCAAAGAGCAAGATATCAACTTTATTCTTGCCGTTGGCGGTGGCAGCGTGATCGATGGTGCGAAATATATTGCCGCAGCAGCGCACTATCCTGGCGACGGTTGGGATATTCTTGTCGAAGGGGCTGAGGTAACAAGCGCACTGCCTATTGGCGCCGTGCTTACACTGCCGGCCACGGGGTCGGAGAGTAACGGTAATTCGGTTGTTACCAAAAAGGCCACACAGCAAAAGCGCGCATTTGGCTCGCCTTTAGTGCAACCCCAATTTGCGGTATTAGACCCAACTTACACCTATTCGCTGCCCACTCGGCAAGTGGCTAATGGTGTGGTTGATGCCTTTGTCCATGTGATTGAACAGTACTTAACCTACCCGGTGAACGCGCCGCTGCAGGACCGTTTTGCCGAAGGCATTTTGTCGACTCTTATTGAGCAAGGCCCGCAAGCGCTAAGTACACCGCATGATTACGCTGTACGGGCTAATATCATGTGGTCAGCGACCATGGCACTTAATGGCTTAATTGGTAAAGGCGTGCCGCAAGATTGGGCCACGCACATGATAGGCCATGAGCTGACAGCGCTTTACAACCTCGACCACGCGCAAACTTTGGCCATTGTGCTACCGGCGCTAATGTTTGTGAAAAAAGAGCAAAAGCGTGAGAAAATCACGCAGCTAGGACGGCGTGTCTTCGCTTTAGAGAATGCCGATGAAGAGGCACTAATCGATGCCACCATCAAAGCGGTGCAAGATTTCTTCGAGCAGATGGGGGTGAAAACCCGCCTTAGTGATTACGGATTAGATAGCCAAGCGGCTAGCGAAGCAGCTGAGAACCTGCGTCGCAATGGTTTGCATGAACTCGGCGAACACGGTGATATTACCCCTCAAGTTGCCCAGTCCATTCTCGAACTGGCACGCTAAGGTGATAGGGCCGCCAAGCGGCCCTTACTTATCAATCTTGCTAGCTGTCCATCTGCGTCGGCATGACATGCACTTCACGCACATTAGCCCTAGCATCAGCGCTGATAGCATAGTAAACCGCGTCGGCAATATCGTCCGCAGCAAGCTTATCCGGTTTTGGTTCGTCGAAAAATGGCGTGTCTACCATGCCTGGGGTGATAGTGGTGCAACGCCCCTGCCACTGAGCCATCTCTAGCGCCAGGTTTTGCCCAAAGCCATAGGCAAACCACTTGCTCGCGCCATAAATAGACCCCTTCAATGGCATGCGCCCAGCAACCGAGCTAGTAAGAATGAATTGCCCTTGGGTTTTCCGCAAATGTGGCAAGCTGGCATGAGCGGTATATAGCAAGGCATTAATATTAATGTCTATCATCTTCTGCCATTGCTGTGGGTCGCCCTTTTCTGTGCCCGCTTTGCTCACTCCAGTACCGGCATTAGCAAAAGCCACATCCAAGCGCCCATAATGCATCACCGTGCGCTCAACAACATCTTTAAGCGCATCATAATCGGTGGCATCACAGGCAAACGCAACGGCAAAGTCTTCGCCAAGCTCTTGTACCAACTGAGTAAGCTTATCCTCACTGCGCGCGGTCAATGCCACCTTATGCCCCTCAGCCACAAGTTTGCGTGCTGTGGCTTCACCAATACCGCTGGAAGCGCCAGTGATCAACACTATTTTCTCGCTCATACACTCTCCTTTTAATTAAACTGACCTTATAGACCTTGGGGGGTTACAGGCAAAAACAACCCACTTGTGCAAAAACCTTGGCTTTGCTAGCGTGTCGCAATCGCCATTGCACTGCCATAACCATGCATTTTATCGCCCTAACCGCTGAATTGAACGACACCATTGCTGAGCTATTGCACCGCTTTAATGAGCTTAGCCAAGAGCAACAACACCTTGCCCGAGTGTTAGCCGCCATTTATAAACCGATTGAGTTGCATGCCCTGACACGCATTGTGCAGCATCCGGACATGGCTGCAATCGCGCACTTCAGCGACAAAACCTTGAAACATGCCATTACCGAGTTAAAAGCCTTAGAACTGGTGCAGCAAAGTCGCCACGGCGTGGTTATTAACCGTTTAGTCGCCAATTCACTGGTGCGCAGCGCCATAGCTAAAAATCATTACTTGGCAACGTTAACCGCTGCCGAGACCGTGGTGCCGGTGTTGAGTAGTTACCAGTGGCAAGAGCAAACCGCCGATCAGCGTCGCCTTATTCGCGATATGTATTTCCTTGGTGAACACAAGCGGGTGATGGAGCTGTTGGCACTGCCTAAAAACCCGCTACAACTTGATTGGCAACAAAGTCCGGCGCTGTGCGGCTTGGTGTTCTATCCCTTTAACCTTGATAAGTTCAAGACCCTGGATGCACGTTTACAGTATCAAGCCTTCGCCACCCTACTGGCAGCACATCGGCAACAAGGCCAAAGCACGGCAGTACTAGTGCAGTACTTACATCAAGCTTGTGTCGCACTGCCGGACAACACCTGGCTACACAATCTAAAGGCGGAGCAATATTTATGGCGTGGCGATATCACTCAACTGGCGGCCCATATTAATCCGCAAGATACCGAGTTATATAGTTTATTACTGCAAGGCAGTGCTGCTTTTTTACAACAACAATTCGCAGCAGCGAAGCAGTTATTTGAACAGGCACTACAGGCCAAAAGTCGATATCAACGGCGTAAAAAGCAATACTTGGAAGGGATCTACGGCCTTTTTTACCAGCTCACCTTGCTCACTCTAGGCAGTGGCCAAGACCGCAGCCCCTTGCAGACCCTAGAGCAGCAACTGGATCACCAACAACAAGACAAGCAACGCAGCGAATTTGCACTGACTATCGAGTTGGTTTTAAGGCGCTTTATGCATCATCTCAAAGGCCGTGATAGTTACCGATTTCGCGCCGATTACTTGGGTTTCTGTCGTAAAGGGGAGTTGAATTATCAGCTTTATGTGGTGTTTGCGCTGGCAGCGTACCGCTGGAGTTCGCAATCACCGGAGCCGTGGTTATTAGCGCTCAAAGACCCAGCTCAACGTTTCTTCGAACATAGCCAATGCCAGCTGTTTGGCGCTTTTTTGCAGCAGTTTGACGGCTTATCTACCGACGTTCCCATCAACATTGCGCATTTACTCCGAAGCCAAGAAAGCTGGGATATCGCCCTTGAACAGCTGCTTGCGCTTGATACTCAAACTGACAACACACGCGATGAAGACACTCGGTTAGTATGGCAATTAACCTCTGAGCGTTTTGCAGCAACACTCAAACCAAAACAACAAAAACGCAGTAAACATGGTTGGAGTAAAGGCAAAGCCGTGTCGTTACAGCGCCTGCATAAAGAGCCTCAGAGCTTTAACCTGAGCCACCAAGACCAGGCTATCTGCGCCCAAATCGACGTGCGCACCGGCCATGACTTCTACCGCAGCAAAGAATACCATTTACCCCTTGCCAGCGCCCTACCCTGTGCCGTCGGCGCCGACAATATTGTTGATGAGCAAGGCCATGCTTTGGAGCTGGTGCAGCGCGAGCCTAGCCTCCGCATCGTCACCCATGGCGATGAGCTTAGCCTCAGTATCGCCCAGTTGCCCACCCAGATTTATCAGGCAGAGCCGCCACTTACCTCGGTACGTATGCCTCGCCCTGGGGTGTGTGAGTTCACCATTTTTCAGCAACAGCACCTGCAAGTGGTTAATATCGTTGGCGAAGCGGGGCTCACCATACCCAGTCACGCGAAAGCAAAAGCACTGCAAAGCATCCGCGCTATTGCGCCATTGATAAACATCGAGTCAGACATCGATGGCATCGGCGAAGCACTCATACAAACAGAACCCGCTGCTGAATTAGTGATCAACATCACCCCTTTGGCGTCGGGGTTAAAGTTCGACTGCGTAGTGATGCCTTTTGGCGAGCATGGCCCGACCATGAAGCCAGGGGTGGGCAGCCGCAATGTCAGTGCTCATATTGACGGCAAGCGTATTGCTCTACAGCGCGATCTCGCCTACGAACAACGTTTGCTCGAGCAACTTGATGAGCATTGCAGTGATTTCCGGGCCATGAGCGACACCAGCTTGTCACAACCCGATTGGCAACCTGCGCTGGTCACTTTAGAGCAATTACAATTGGCGTTAGCCAACCAACACCCTGATTTACCGCTCAAGCTGCGTTGGCCGCGAGGAAAAGCTATTACCTTGACGCAGCCACTAAAAAGTGAGCATTTACAACTCAGTATCAGCCAAAAAAATGAGTGGTTTGATATTACCGGCAGCGCCACATTGGACGATGGCAAGGTGCTGGAATGGCAGGCTTTGATCACCGCTTTCGCCACCAGTGGGGGGCGCTTTATTACCTTGGAAGATAATCGTATTGTGGCGCTCAGTGAGCAACTCAAACAGCAGCTCGAAGTGCTCAGCGGGGCTGCCGATCAGGGCTTATATCACCCGCTAACCAGCCGCTTAATTCGCGACCATACCACAGGTATGCGCATGCAAACTGTGCCTGGCTGGGAACAATTAGATCGCCGCATGCGTGAAGCCAATACGTTACAGCCGCCACTCCCCAGCACCTTTCAAGCACATTTGCGCGACTATCAATTGCAAGGTTTTGACTGGGCCATGCGTCTCGCCCACTGGGGGGCGGGAGGATGTTTAGCCGACGATATGGGCTTAGGTAAAACGGTGCAGGCTTTGGCGGTTTTAGTTGCCCGCGCCGGGGATGGCCCAGCGCTGATCATTGCCCCTACCTCGGTGTGCTTTAATTGGCAGCAAGAGGCGCAGCACTTCGCTCCGACCTTAACGCTAACACAATTCTCAGAACTAAAAGATCACCAGAGCAGAGCGCAAAAAGTGCAGGCGCTTGGCGCCGGCGATGGTTTAGTGATCAGCTACCAGCAACTACAGCGTCATATTGAGTTACTTGAGCCCATCCGCTGGCATAGCATTATTGCCGACGAAGCTCAGGCGTTAAAAAACCCGCTGGCTAAACGCACTCGCGCTGCGTACGCCCTAAAAGGCGAATTTAAACTGATCACCACAGGCACCCCCATTGAGAACAACCTCACCGAATTGTGGAGTTTGTTTCGCTTTATTAACCCTGGTTTGCTGGGCAACTTAAAACGCTTTAGTCGCCGCTTTACCCACATCATTGATAATGCCGATCAGGAGCCGGCCAAGGCCTTAAAGGCACGCCGGGCACTCAAGGAACTGATCAAACCTTTTATGCTACGCCGCTTAAAGTCGCAAGTTTTGCAGGAGCTGCCGCAAAAGACTGAGATTAACCAGTTAGTCCCATTGAGCGACGAAGAACAGCATTTTTATGAAGCGCTGCGCCAGCAGGCCCTTGAGCAACTGCAACAACTAGAGCAGCTCGATAACCCCGGTGAACAACGCATCCAAATGTTGGCGCAGTTGACTAAGTTGCGTCAGGCTAGTTGTCACCCACAATTAGCAATGCCACAAAGCACCTTAACCAGTAGTAAACTCGAAGCCCTTGATGAACTACTACAGGAGCTACTTGAGAATAATCATAAAGCACTTATTTTTAGCCAATTTGTCGGCCATTTGCGGTTATTGGAAGCGCATATTAAGCGCCGTGGCATCGCCTATCAATATCTAGACGGCAGCACCCCAGCCGCTGCGCGCAAAGCACGTATTGAGGCCTTCCAGCAAGGCCAAGGGGAAGTGTTCTTAATTAGCCTTAAAGCCGGTGGCTCAGGCTTGAACCTCACGGCGGCCGACTATGTTATTCACATGGATCCTTGGTGGAACCCAGCGGTGGAGCAACAGGCTTCTGATCGCGTTCACCGTATGGGGCAAACACGACCAGTGACCATCTACCGACTCATTGCCAAAGGCACTATTGAAGAAAAGATTCTCGCCCTGCATCAGCACAAGCGCGAATTAGCCGACACCTTACTCAGTGATTTTGATAGCACTGCACAGCTCAGTGTCAGCGAGATGATGGCTATGCTTAAAGACACCTTTTAACTCTGTACCACAGCAAGCACAAAAGCCCGCTTAAATAAGCGGGCCGGCTGTCTACACTGAGTTGTACTTATTGCATGGGCATCAAAACGGTGTCGATGACGTGGATGACGCCATTGTCACTTGCCACATCCGCCGAGCTCACCACCGACTCGTCGATATACAGCGCTCCATCTTGCAGTGACAAAGTGCTCATATCACCATTGGCCATGGTGACCATTGGGTTGTCTGAATTAGCGATATCAATGGCCGCATCAGAGTTCACCGTAGCATCAGCAACTACATGATATAAAAGTACATTTGTAAGCGCTTCAGGATCGGCTAACAGCGCATCTAAGGTCGCTTGGTCAAGCTTATCAAACGCCGCATCGGTGGGAGCAAACACCGTAAACTCGCGCTCTAAGTCTGCCAAGGTTTGCTCAAGCCCAGCCTCTTGCAACGCACTGACTAGGGTTGTGAAATTACCATCGGCTACGGCAACATCCACGATTGACTGCTCACTAGGCGGCATTAGCACGCTATCAATCACATGAATAACACCGTTGTCAGCAGCCACATTGGCGGTGGTTACCTGCGCATTGTCAATGTACAACATGTCATTTTGCAACGATAACGTCGCTGTATCGCCATTGGCCATGGTGATCATCGGCTGCTCTGAGTTAGCCACAGCAATGGCCGCGTCTGATTGCACTGTGGCATCAGGAAGTACGTGATAAAGCAACAAATCTGATAGCGCTTCAGCGTCGGCAAATAGCGCATCGACAGTAGCTTGGTCAAGCTGTTCAAAGGCCGCATCGGTCGGGGCAAAAACGGTAAATTCACGATCTAAATCGGCTAAAGTGGTATCCAGCCCGGTGGTTTGCAAAGCCGCCACCAAAGTGCTGAAGTTGCCATTACCGACGGCGACATCGACCACAGATTGTGCTGGTGCCGGAACTTGAACTTCACCAACAACAACAGTATCGAGCACATGGATAATACCGTTAGTAGTTTGGATGTCTGTCATGGTCACTGTGGCATCACCAAATTTTAGCGTGTCGTTTTCGCCATCAATGGTTATATCTATCTGATTGCCTGATACCGTCTGTGCTTGTTGGCCATTCAAAGAAAATGCCGTGATTGAGTCTACCGAGCCACTGACAACATGTTGCAACAAAATCTCTTTGAGCACTTCAGGGTTGGCCAGTAACGTGTCGATAGTGGCTTGCCCTAATGCCGCAAAAGCCGCATCAGTCGGAGCAAAAACAGTGAACTCCTGTGATTCATCACTCAAGGTTGCGACCAAATTAGTCGCTTCAAGGGCCGCCGCCAAGGTGGTGAAGTCGTCGCTGGCAACCGCTGTTTCAATAATATTCATCGTTGGCTGCTGCGGTTGCGATTGTGGCGGCGTCAATACCGCATCAATCACATGGATCACGCCGTTGTTGGCGCTAATATCCGTGGTGGTCACGGTGGCCGTGTTGACCAATAACTGGTCGCCAGATAAAGACAAGCCTAATGCTGCACCATTGACTGTCGCAATGGTTGAGCCTGCGGCGTCAATTGCGGCACTTGAGCTGACCCGAGAGTCCAAAACATGATAAGTGAGGATCGCCGAGAGGGTATCAGGGTCCTCAAGCAAGGCATCAATGGTTTCTTGCCCAAGCAAGGCAAAGGCGTCATCAGTGGGTGCGAACACTGTAAATTGGCTGTCGGTATCGCTGAGAGTGGCATCTAGCCCGGTGGCCTGAAGTGCAGCGGTCAAGGTTTCAAAATCCTCAGACGCAGCGGCAACATCAACCACTGTAGTAATGGGCGCTTCGGGCGGCTCGACGACAGCAGTATCGTTGTCATCATCATCGCTACAAGCAGTAGTAAGCGCCAACAAACCTGCTATGAGCGTTAATTTCAGATAGTCTTTCACGTTTGCTTTCCTTTTTTTAAGTGAGACAGCAAACTCAACTACGTCGGTAACGATAATAAAAGATCAATAAAGTGTTACTTTATTTATACAAGCTGTGCCTACATCATCAACAAACAACTGTGATTCTCTCTATCATAAGCACATAGTAACTATCTAAATAAATTGAGATTTCTATCGTTTTCAGAGCAAGTAAAAAGCATCAAGAGTGCTCCTAACTATTGCTCAATTTTATACAACCACATTGTAAGTGATAATTATTTTCATTATACTTAAGCTCTGTTTTCAGTTTTACTTACTACAATAACTATGCGCTACTGTTCTATTTTCTTAGCTGTAATTAGCTCTTTACCGGCTCTTACTCTTGCCAATACGGCCACCGAGCAAGATCAAGCGAATAACGATACCATAGAGAAAATTGAGGTAGTTGGTCGCGCGTTTTCTCTTTATCGGCCCACAGAATCAAGTTTCGGTACCCGCACCAACACGCCTTTGGAAAAAATTCCACAGTCGATTCAGGTACTGCCACAAGCATTAATAAGCGATCAAGCTGCACGCCAGATCACCGATTTATACAGCAATATCGCCGGTGTTAATGCGTTTAGTTATTCTGGGGTAACCTTTCGCGGCTTTCGCCAAGACGAAATTCTCTATGATGGTGTAAAGGGCGACCCATTTAATGGTTTTGCTGTTCCCCAGCTATTTAATATTGAACAAGTCGCCGTGCTCAAAGGGCCAGCTGGCGCAGTGTATGGCAGTGGTAACCCAGGCGGCATTATTAACTACGTGACTAAAAAGCCGCAGTTTAGTGAGCAAACCACGGTAGAACTAGAGATTGGGAATGATGATTATCTTAGCGGAGCGTTTGAAAGCACCGGCGCCATCAGTGATTCCGACGCTCATGCCTATCGCGTTGGTCTATACCGCGATAGCGAAGAGCCCTTTCGCGCCAACACTACCACCGACAACACCATTGTCGATCTGGGCTATACCTGGCTGGCCACTCACGATACCGAGCTGACGCTACAGTATACCTATATAGAACAAGAGCTAGGTGGCGCACGCTTGCGTGGCGTTCCTGTAGACGAACAAGGTAACTTCATCACCGATATTAGTTGGAATCACAACGAAGCGACTGACTTTCAAAACGTTGAGGCCCATGTTTATCAAGCCATTATAAAACATGACCTGAATGATACTTGGCGAATGGATATCACCGCACGTTACTTCGACAACGAGGAACTGCAGAATTATCATGAGCCTCGCGGCCTAGTCGATACTGACAACGACGGCGTGGCTGACTGGAGCCATCGCGAATTTCGTGATCAAATACGCGAAAATGAAGGTTTTAGTCTAACAGCCAACGCCATTGCTGAGTTACAACTTGGCGATACGCAGCATCAAATACTGCTTGGTAGTGATTGGTATAAACATGACTTTGCTGGCGATTACCGTACCGCACGACAACAGAGTAAAGGCGGCCCCGTGCCCGGGCTCGACCTACACAACCCAGAGTATGGCCTGACTTCACGCGCCGACTATAACATGGACGCCATTGCCTCTCGCTTGAGCGAGACCACGCTGACGCGTTGGGGTGTCTATGCACAAGACCAAGTCGATTTAACTGACCAATGGAGTGTGACTGCAGGGCTACGTTACGATCACTTTGAAGACCGTGATGAGCTCAATCACACCGAATTCTCCGACAGCGATATAACTTATCGTCTCGGTACGAGCTATAACATCAATAACATGTTCTTCCCTTATGCCTTGCACGGTACCGGATTTGTGCCGCAAAGCGCGAGCAATCAAGACCCTGCTGCTGGTGGCCCGTTTGACCCAGAACACAGCCGTATCAATGAGTTAGGACTAAGAACTAAGCTTTTCGATGACAGCCTCGCGGTGAACATTGCCACCTACGATATTGTTCGCGAGAATATCTTACAGCCCAGCTTGCTCGGTGATATTGGCAATGATGGCACCGATGATCTGGTGGCCTTGGGAGAAGTGCAAAGTAAGGGGATTGAGCTGGAAGTGGTGGGAGATATTACCGAGCGTTGGGTGATCACCGCAAGCTATGCATACAACGACACGCGAATCACCGAATCCAGTGATAGCATTCGCAACCAAATTCCCGACAGCGACAAGTTTGCTAATGCGCCACAAAACACGCTGGGAGTCTGGACTCGCTATGAGCTGCCACAGCTTAACTCATCAATTTCCGCAGGTTTAGACTATGTCGACGAGCAAATGAGCCTAGGTGGATTGCCGGTGAAGCCTTACACCATTTACAATATGGCATGGCAAACCCAGTATCAAAACTGGCAATGGCAGCTCTCGGTTAAAAACCTCTTCGACAAAGAGTATGCATCCAGCGGCTTTATTACCCGTACAGGGCACTTCCCTGGCGAACCTCGTCGCATTTATGTGAGCGCCAAGTATCGTTTTTAAGGAATACCAGTGAGCGCTAGGCAGTGGTTTAATGTGCACTCATGGGCAGGGCTGTTTGTTGGCGCCCTGCTTTTTGTGACTTGTTTATCGGGTACTTTAGCAACACTCAGTCACGAGCTTGAGTACCTGAGTGATAGTCAGTTTCGCGCTATCAGTGACAGTGGCGACACCGATTTTGCCGCCATTGAACGCACCTTGAATACGCATTACCCCGGTGCTCAGGTGATGTATCTAACTCGCCATAAACAAGACTATCTCGCCACTGAAGTTCAGTTAAAAATACAAGGGTCTTTTCGCTTCGTGTATGTGGATGGTGCCACCGGTGCATTACTCGGAGAGGGGCCGTGGGCGCGTATCTCACGATTCTTGCGTAACTGGCATATGACCCTATCCATGGGCTGGATGGGGAAGCTGATCATCACCAGCTTAAGCTTACTATTAGTGGTGTTGTTGGTGTCCAGCCTTTACGTATACCGTCAGTGGTGGCGTCACTTTTTGAAGCGCCCCGCTGCTCTCAGGCTTCGCAAGCGCAATAGCTGGTCCGATTGGCATAAACTCCTCGGCCTGTGGAGCTACTGGTTTATCTTGGTGATGGCACTAACGGGGTTATGGTATTTAGTTGAACACGGCCTACAAACGGCGAAGATAGATCATTATGTTGCACCGCCGCCAGCAGTGACTCAATTGGCCAATCAAAATGAAAAGAGCACACGCCCGCCGCTCACTTTGAGTGCCGCTTATCAGGCAGCAAAGCAGGCCTTCCCAAGCATGGATATTCGCTATATCAGCTACCCACAACACAGTCATCAGGCTATCCAAATTCGCGGTTACAACGACGATATACTGCTGCGTCTACGCGCTAATAAGGTCTATTTGCACCCGGCAACAGGTGCCGTATTAGGTATTCAAAAAGGCGAGCAGCTGCCCTTAGTACCGCGCCTAAAAGACACCGCCGATCCATTGCACTTTGGTAACTTTGCCGGCCTCGGCACTAAGCTCATTTGGGCGTTCTTTGGCGCGCTGATGACCTTTGTGAGCGGTGCTGGAGTGGTGATGGGCTGGTTACGAGTGCGACGTAAAACCTCTGCTATTCGCTGGCTAGGGGTATCCGGCGTTATCGCTATTGCATTAGTGCTTGCCTCGGTGGTTGCCACGAGTATGTCATTTAGTGTGCGCAACGTTCCGGCGCAGTTATTTTCGCCAGTGCTCGGCGTTGAGAAGTAAGAGGGTGTTGCAATAGTGCTACCACTCTAAAAATAACAATTAATCCCTTAACTATTGAGTTGAAAGTAAAAAATTAGCGATTAATCAGCTTTATTAGCAAAAAATGAACAAATGATTATTGTTTGTACTTACATAACAGATCTATAATGCGAACGATTTTCATTTTTTATACAGGGAATTATTATGAAGTCCTCTCCCGCTCTCGCTCCCTTAGCCAGTGCTATTACTTTGGCGTTATGTGCAGCAAACAGCTTAAACGTTCACGCCGATGTTCAGGATATCGAAAAGATTATTGTCAGTGGTCAAAAAATTGATCGCGGTCTACAAGAAACCCCCACCAGCGTTGCCGTAATAACAGAGCAAACGGTAGAGCGTGAGAACCTCAATACCTTCTATGATGTCCTTGCTCGGACCCCCAACGTATCTGGAACTGACGGTGCAGGCTTTAATATTCGTGGCATTGATGCGTTTAATGTTACCGGCGGCGGCTCTGGCGGTTTAGCCAGTGTGTATATCGATGGCGCGCCTGTGCCGTACAGAATGATGCAACAAGGCGGCTTTTCTACTTGGGATATCAGCCAGGTGGAGGTTCTTCGAGGCCCGCAATCGACCCTGCAAGGCCGTAATGCACTGGCAGGCGCGGTGGTCATGAATACCCGCGATGCAGAGCAAGAATACAGTTTGAAAGCTCGCCTGGGCATGGGCGAATACGGTGCTCAAGAAGCCGCTATTGCTCTTGGAGGTGGCCTAGTTGAGGATGAACTGGCATTTCGTCTCAGTGCTGAAAAACGCGATAGCGATGGTTACAACACCAATGTGGCTACCGGTGAAGAATCGGACTTTGACGACAATGAATTCTATCGCGCTAAGCTACGCTATACGCCGACAGCCTTACCCCAGTTTGAAGCACAACTGAGCTTTATGCACAGCGAAAACGAAAAAGGCATCGAATGGGTAGCGACACAAAGCGGTAATACGGCTTATCCGATTAACGATATCTTTGCTGATCGTTACGTTTATCTCGACTCACCAACCTTTGAGTTTACCGATACCGACATGTACGCGCTCAATATGCAGTACGACCTTACTGATTTTTGGCGCCTCACTGCAATCACTACTTACTCTAACTCAAAGTATGGCTATGAATGGGATGGCGATGCGTCGATGGTTGGACCGCAATCAACACTCACCGATCGCCGCGAAGACAAAACCACTTCTCAAGAACTGCGCTTAACCTATGATGGTGAACGCCTCAGTGGGTTAATCGGGCTTTACTATTCCGATGTTGATGTTAATGACATCAGCAGTGGCGAGCGTGGTGTCACCTTTGAGCAGCTGGGTGTACGCACGTTATTGACAGCCCCCCCAGAGTTTGGCGGGCTGGGACTACCCGCTGTGTTAGCCGAACAAGTGCTGCAATTATACCGTGGCGCTGACCCCTTGTTTATTAGCCAGTCTGCCCATTATGTGCAAGGGATCACCACCACCGCCTTGTTCGCTGATTTTACCTATGAGCTAAACAACCACTGGGACGTATTCGCTGGCCTACGCTATGACCGCGAACAACAGGAAAACGGCAACACCACCGATATCAGTATCAGTGCACGCACCGAACAAGCGCTACCACAACCCAGTGACTATGCGTTTGATCCCATGCTGGCACAACTGATTGGCGGCATTAATCAGCAATTATACGCGATGGCCGCCGACGCCTCAGGCGACGAGCCTGTTGAAGACGCTGACTTTGATGCTTGGCTGCCCAAAGTGGGCGCTACGTATCGCTTCAATGACGACGTATCATCTAGTTTTACAGTGCAACGCGGTTATCGCTCAGGTGGTGTGGGCACTAATATTGCCCAGTCGACGCCCTTTACGTTCGACCCTGAATACACTTGGAACTACGAGTTAGCAATGCGTTCCGTGTGGCTTGACGACGCATTAGTACTCAACGCCAACCTCTTTTATTTGGACTGGGAAGACCAGCAAGTTGATGTCTATCTATCCAGTAACCAATATGATCGTGAGGTTCGCAACGTTGGCGCGTCCCATGTCCAGGGTTTTGAAACCGAATTAAGTTACTCGCTCAACCCAAGCACTCGCCTCTACGGCGGTATTGGTTATTCGCAAACAGAGTTTGACGACTTCGTGCAACTCTTTAATGGCGTCGAGACCAATTACAGCGGACGCGAATTCGCCGGTGCGCCGCAATGGACTGCGCTAATGGGAGTTGATTACTTCTCACATCAAGGTTGGGTCGCCAATGTGAATGCCAGCTACACCGGCAGCTCCCAACGCCTATCCACACCCTTAGAACAGGGGTTAGACCCACGCAATGACGCCCACTGGCTGGTCAATGCCCGTGTAGGCTATCAATGGCAGCATTATGGTGTGTACGCCTTAGTGCAAAATGCGCTTGATGAGCAATATGTTGTATTAGCCCCAGCGGGACTTGGCAACCAAACCTTAGGCGCTCCGCGTACCTTCAGTGTGCGCTTCGAAGCGCAATTTTAGTTAGGCATTCATCGCGCGGCCCAGCGCCGCGCTCAAGGGGCAATAATATGACAAAAAAACGCACCTTCAGTGCCACCAAGCGTCGGCACTTTCTTGCCTGCGTGTTGGCACTGCTCACCTCGGTAGTGATTATTCCGGGCATGACAACCTATTTACCTTTTGCCATGAGCGAGCAAATTCTCATGCCAATTATGCTGTTTCCGCTTATTTGGACGGCGCTATTTATGTACGCATATATGGCGGAAAAGGCATGGCATCCGTTGGCAGTAATGGTACTGCTGATAGTTATTCATGGCGTATTGAGTTTTATCGCCCTAACAGGAGCAACAGGATGAAATCATTAACCATCAAGAAGCTCTTTAATATCCACAGTTGGGTGGGAGTTATCACCGCTGTATTGCTGTTTATTGTCGCCTTTAGTGGTGCTATTGCGGTATTGAGTCGCCCTGAGCTGAAAATATGGGCGAACCCCGAAATTCAGCAGGCTCCAAAAATACCAGCGCAAGCAATCACTGAGCTTGTGAATCAATACCATGAGCAAGTACCCGCGCCGTTCGGTGAAAATATTCATGTGTACTTGCCTAGCGGCCATAACACTCATTTACTGACCTTGTTATTTGAATCGCACCATGGTGATGATAATTACGACCAGGCTGTGGCACACGTTTTTCAATTTCATCCCAACACCTTGGCGTTGCAATCGACTTACTATGGTCCGAGCCAAACCTTCTATGCTAAGCGCAAAACAGATGCTGCCAGCTTTATTGGCCACTTTCATGCCGACTTACATCTCGGCCGACCGATTGGGCTAATACTCACAGGGGTGCTAGGTTTGACGCTGTTGGTGTCGACGCTCACCGGGCTGTTTATCCACCGTCAGTTTTTGCGGCAACTGTTTACCTTTCGCCGCCATAAAGGGACCAGTCTGTGGGTGAGTGACGGGCACAAAGTAATGGGGATTTGGGGAAGTCTCTTTCATGGCGTGATTGGTTTTACCGGGGCATTCCTTGGCCTAGCCACGGTTATTTTATTGCCAGCCGCCGCTTTGGTTAGCTTTGGCGGCGATCAAGATAAGCTGGTGGAAACATTTACCGCCATTCCTGAGCCAGTTATCAGCCATCAGTATCAACCGACCCAACTGGCCGATATTCTTGCTGATGCCGAGCAGCGCTTCGCCGATGCTCATATTCTTGATGCCACGATTATGGCGCATAACGACGCCAACAGCGAAGTCTACCTGCGTTTGCTTGGCGGGGAGTCGGTGGCCTCGCAGTTACTGCATTATCACGGCGATGGCGAGTACATAAAATCAATGAGTAGCTTTGGCGATATCCCCGGCGTGTCCATCAAAGTGTTAGAGCTATTGTTTCCCTTGCACTTTGGTAATTTCGGTGGGATTTTTATCAAGCTCGTGTGGACTGCACTGGGCTTAACCACTGCACTATTGCCACTGTCAGGGATCATGATGTGGTTAAGTAAACGCGCTCGAGGCAACAACCCGAGCTTAAGCCACAAAGCTTATCAGCGCTGGAATCGCTTTATTATTGGCAGCTGTGGCGGCTTAGTACTGGCCTGTATGTTACTGTTTCCGGCGCAAGTGCTCATAAATGCCTATATTCCACCCACCGCGCACAATGCCGTTATCGGCCCGCTGTTTTTCTATTCATGGTTGCTCTGGTTACTGCTGGGCGCATTACCTTGGCATTATCATCGCTATTTCCAAGCGACATTAGCATGCATAGGCAGCTTAGCGTTGTTGGTGCTACCGCTTAACGTTTTACTCTCTGAAAACCACGTTCTTAATGCTGGCAGCTTATTGGTAAGTAGTGTTGATATCGGCTTTTTTGCTATTGGCTTGGGTTGCTACTACGCCCTTAGACGCCTCTATAGAGGCGCTGCAACACAGTCGCAGCTTGTTAATCAGGAGCAACAAGTATGAAGCTAATAATACTCGTGTGTGTCTCGATGCTACTGTTGGCCGCCACCGGGTTAGTGCGTAAACACCCTAAAACCCCACTCACTGTGCTGAGCTCGGTGCTTGGTTATGGCTTAGCAGCCTGGGGGTTTGTTTATGTCTACGGCGTTATCGGCGGCGCTTTCACTTTCATTGCCAGTGCCTTATTAGCAGGGATAGTTATCGCCTTGAGTTTAGGCAAGCCTGACCAGCAATAACGGCCTCAAGCGCCACCACTGACGTCAATAAAGGTGCCAGTGGTGAAACTTGCTTGTTCACCGAGTAGCCAGGCAATGGCTTGTGCTACTTCGTGAGCATGCCCACAACGGCCTAAAGGTAACTGCGGCCCAAGGCGATGCACACGCTCTGGTTCTCCACCGTCGCCATGAATATCAGTGGCAATCACGCCCGGACGCACGCCATTGACGCGGATGCCTCGCGCGGCAACCTCTTTCGCTAAGCCGATAGTGAAGCTATCCATGGCTCCTTTTGATGCTGCGTAATCGAGATACTCAAAAGGCGCACCTGTGCGCGCTGCAGCTGAAGATACATTAACGATAGCGCCGTTATCAGGCATACGTAGCAACGCTGCTTGAGCACATAAGAAGGCACTGGTTACGTTCACACTCAAAGTGCGATTGATGCGCTGAGCATTGAGCCCTGCCAGCGAGGTTTGCGCTGCCAAGATGCCAACATTATTCACCAAATGAGTGAGGCCGCCGCAATGCTCATCAATGGTCGCAAAGAGACGCTCTACCTCTGACTCTTGGCTGACGTCGCCAGCCACGGCGAGCGCTATGCCACCACCTTGTTCAATCTCTGCTACGAGTGCATGCGCGGCGCGATGATTATTCAGGTAGTTAATGACGACTTGATAACCTTGCTCAGCTAACAGCCGGGCTGTTGCTGCGCCAATGCCTCGACTTGCGCCGGTGACTAGTACGGTATGTTTATTCATAACTTAACTGCACAAAAAAAGCGGCTAACGCCGCTTTTCTTATTTTTCTTTCATATTCCAAAGAATACCTTGGTCTGAGCCCATAACCGTAGTCGGCATCTGACCATTCCATTGCTGTGCACGCATGTACTCAACTAGGGTGGCATTATTCTTAATGGCTTCAGCTTTCTTCTGCATCGCTTCAGCTTCCGCTAAACCTTTTAGTTTAATTGCTTCCGCTTCGGCCTGCGCCTCGATTTTAATCGAATAGGCTTTACCGTCTGCTTTTGCTTTTGCGGCATCACGTTGAGCCATTGCGGTATTTACTTCACGCTGAGCCTCAAGCTTCTGGCGCTCTAGACGGTGCTTTTCAGCCGCCGCAAGGTTCTTTTCTGTTTGCTTGGTCTCGATAGATTGGATGTACTTTTGCGGCAATACCAAGTCTTCGATTTGCGCAGAATCTAACTTCACCGGATAAGCTTTCATCTCATCAAGTAACAGCTCCTCAATACGAGCGATAACTTGCGAGCGGTTTTGAATCAGCTCTTCTGCTTTGTAACGCGCCAGCGCATCTTTTGTTGCCGAGCGAAGCTTCGGGTCCAAGATACGATTTTCGAACTGGGTCAACCCGCCGTAGCTTTTAAAAAGGTCAAAAGCTTCGGTGCGGATCACTGTCCAGTTGATACTGACTTCAGCGGTTAAGGGCATTTGCTCGTGAGTAGCCGCCCGTAGTTTTTCTACGTTTTTGCGTGTGCGGATTTCTAACATCTCGACACTATCGACGAAAGGTATTTTGGTGTGCAGCCCCGGATTCACTTGTTCGGTGGCTTCGCCAAAGCGTTTAATGATGCCAACATGACCTTCATCAACGGTGTACATCGCACTCATTACCAAAAATACGGCTAATACCATGGCAATGACAGAAATGATAAGTCCTTTTTTCTTGCCTACCGAGGCGGTTAAATCAGGTAGGTTATTATCGTTCATCCTCGTTGTTCCTTAATTACTTCACTGTAGGAACAACGAGTATAAATTAACCATTCACATTTGTTAACTAAGCATTCATATTAATGCCCATGATTCTCAATGGTTAAACTACGGTAAAATAGGGTGGTTACTCGCTCTTTGGGTAACCAGTTGGCGTATTCAAGCTCAAGCGCCCCGAGTGGGTCTGCCGCCAATACTGACTCGAGGTCTTGATGCTCATCAATCGCAGCCACCATCAGTGACTTCGCTTTGCTGAGCAACTGATAATATCTCTGCAGCCCTGCTTTATTGCTCATAGGCCCGTGCCCTGGGATCACCTGAGTGGAGTCATCTATTTGTGTCATCACTTGCTCAACCGCAGCTAAGATGCCGTCCACACTGCCTCCGCTATCCACATCAACAAAAGGCAAGCTACCTAAATTAAAGTAGATATCGCCCATATGCACGACATTGGCGGTATCGAAAAAAATCACCGCATCGCCATCGGTATGCGCATGGGCAAAGTGTACCGCTCTAGCATGCTCGCCGTTAAAATGTAATGTTAAGTCTTGGCCAAAGCTTAGCTTGGGTAAGTACTGTGAACCCTCACCATGCTTTTGCTGCAAACGCTTATGAACATTGTGATGGGCAATAACATGGGCACCAGATTGGGCAAACACTTCGTTGCCGCCGGTATGGTCACCATGGTGATGGGTATTGATCACAAACTCTGGCGCATTCGGGTTGAGATTTTTCAGCGCTGCTTTTATTTTTGGGGCTAACTTGGCAAATTGGTCATCAATGATGTAGGTGCCATCTTTACCTACGTGCGCGGCTATGTTGCCTCCTTGACCGAAAAGAACATGAATGTGTTCGCTCAATTGCTGAGTTTTTATTTCTACTTCTTCAGCTTGAAGTGAGACGCTCATGGTGGTCGCCACCGCTGCCGCTGTAAATAACGAGGGTAATTTCATTGTTTGTCCTGTTGATGGTGTTGTTATTACTGTAGAGAACGCAATTGTCCGTAGTTTAGTTCATATTCGCGCTTTTGGCGGCGTCATATTGTGGCGGCAACAGTGCCCAATGACTTGTTAACAACAACTAATAGCCATATAAATCATACAGTTGCCAACCTAACAAAATTACCCTTATGCACTATACTCAATAGTCATACGATTTTTCATCGGCAGTAGGTCGTCCATTGCAGAAGCTACCCAGCAATACACACTCAGCTGAAGGTATTTTTGAACAGGTTGAAGAGCTCAAGTTTAAGATTATTGTACGCGTTGCTATCTTCGCTGCCGTGATTCACGCTGCTCTGATCCCAGGCTTTTATGTCATCGGCGCGACTCCTTTAGCGATTTTGAACATATTTAGTACCTTAAGCTGGCTACTCGGGATTTGGTTAATTAAAAATAACCGACAAAGTTGGGGGTTAAGGGTGGTCAGCGTTGAGGTAGTGGTACATTCAATTGCCGCCTGTGCCTTTATGGGCACGGAGACGGGCTTTCAGTTTTATCTATGGAGTGTCTCATGTATTTTAATGGTTGATTATAAAATGCGAATGGGTAGCGCAGTGGGCTTCAGCCTGACCTTGATCGCTATATTTGCTGCCATATACATTTTGTTCTCCGGTGTTGCCTATCCCTATGCGTATGGTGAGTTTTTACGCTATATCGAGGTCGCTAACATTCTTGTTGCCGGAGTACCGATGATTTATACCCTTGCACTGATCCGCCGTATCACCCTAGAGCAACGCTCCACGCTCGCAGATATGGCTGCCAAAGATTTTCTTACCGGATTATATAATCGACGCTTTGCCAAAGAGCTTATGTTGAAGTTACACAATCGCTGCAGCACAGCAGAGCAACCCATGTGTGTCGCTATCGGCGATATCGATTATTTTAAGCAGATTAACGACCAATATGGCCACGAAGTCGGTGACAAAGTGCTGGTCGCACTGTCACAAACATTACTTGAACACACTCGCGCCAGCGATGTTGTCGCGCGCTGGGGCGGGGAAGAGTTTATTATTGCCCTGCCCAATATTGATATTGATACCGCCTCGGCAAGGATAGAATCTATCCGCAGTGCCATCAAAACCATGGACGCACGGCAGGTAAGCCCCGAATTGTCATTGACTATGAGCTTTGGTCTTAGCCAGTGGCAACCACAGCAGAGCGTGGAGGACGTTATCAACGTCGCTGATGACGCTCTGTATCGCAGTAAATCCAACGGTCGTGACCAAACAACCTTAGCGGCGTCAGCGCCAGTGACACTGACACAAGTCACCTAATCAGCAGCCCGAAATTCAATGCGATGCAAGGGCTCACCGGGTAATAAAGACGTCGCTTGATGCTCAGCAAACTGCTGATAACCCGCCCGATAAAACGAAGACAACGGATGTGCCGATTGACCACCAGGAATGGCTAAAATAGCGTGTTCCAAACGCCCCGGTTGCGCAATAAATCGCTGTGAAGCGCCAAATTCTGGGCGCTGCACTGCGGGCATAAAGCTATCACCAAACCCGGGGGTAATTGGCATATCCAGCCATGAGCTCAGCAACGGTATCTGTTTGCTAAACGGATGCTTGAGTGCTAACGCATTCACTTTGCCCCATTGCCATTGCTGCATATCATCGCCAAATTTGTCACGCAAACGCTGAGTCGCGAGCGCGAAGCTGCGCATCAGTAAGCTCTGTTTATCGCCCAACTGCCAGCGCTGAGGCTGCGCCAAAAGCTGCCAGGTGGCGGGCTCAAGGTTGCGTTTGATAGGCCCTAGAGACAAAGACTCTTGTGCTAGCGCCGACTCAATATCGGCAAACACGGTGTCCATCACTGCGCTGCGGAAGTAGCGAACTAAGGTATAGCCAATGGAATCAGTGCATGCACAGCCCCGCCAATTGCGAACCGCCTCTAAGTATGGGGAGTTAGGTTCGCTCTGCAAAGTCGTCATCAATAGCGCCTGCCATTTGCCTAAAAAGCGCGCTTCGTTATCAAGTTGCAGGTCAAGGAATGCCTGCTCATCAAACTGTTCACGTGCAGTGAGACGGTCGCGAATTTGTTGCTGGCGCGCTCCTAGCGCATAGCCACCATCACCAAAGCGCTGATGCTGCTGCGCTGACATAACACGCGCATTGGCGGTCCAAATACGCCCCTGCTTAGGATTCATCACGCGTGGTCGCTGCGGCTCATTACTAAACCAAGCTTGTTCAAATTGCTGCTCGGTGATGGCGGTATCACTAGGTTGAGTGCGTGCTGCAATAGCGCCCATGGGCTGCCAGCCTAGCTGGCCCTGGGCATCAACAACCACTAGATTTTGCACCGGCATACCGGCTGTATTCGCTAACTGAAAGGCTTCGGTGACCGTTTTGGTGGTGGCGAGTTCAGCTAAATCAAGGTTCAAGGCATAATCGTAATGACCCACCCAACTAAGCGCGTAGCGCTGACCACCGACTTCGCGCACCGGGCCATAATCGCTCATGAGTAAGCGATATTGATGCACACTGCCATCATCAAGGGCGATGCTCTCTTGCATCTCGACTAAATCAGCGTCGTCGCTAAGGCGAATCCAATCAGATGTGTCGACGTAGGCATTGGTGAATCCCCACGCAATGTGGTTATTACTGCCAACAACAATGGCGGGTGCACCCGGTAACGACACGCCTGTTACTTGGGTATCGGCAATATTCAGCTGCGCACGATACCAAATAATGGGCACCGCTAAGCCTAAATGCATGTCATCGGCGACCATAGGCTGGCCGCTTGTGGTTAACTCCCCCGACACAGCCCAATTGTTGCTCCCCACTTCCAAACTAGGAATGATTTCCCGTATCTGAGCATGCCGCGCTGAAGCCGGCAGCAATGGAATCGTCATCTCTGGTGCCAAGAGTTCGCTGTTATCGAGAGCAGATTGATAAGATGAAGGCTGAGTTAAAAACTGCCGCATTGGCGAACCAAACTGCTGCTCAATACGCTCTAGAACCATGTCACGGGCAAAAGTACCGGCTTGTAAATCGAGGTACATGCTGTAAATCACTAATAAGCTGTCGACTGGCTGCCAAGGCTCAATATCGGCACCCACTAACAAATATTCAAAGGTTTTTAAACTCTGCGCCTGCTGGGCATCATTCACGCCTTGGCTATAACGCTGAAGCAATTGCTGTTGTGTCGGTTTAAGCTGAGCATAAATGCGCTTTGAGCGTTGACGCAGTTGATGGAAACGCATTTTCTTATCCAAAGGCAAAGCGGCCTCACCAAAAAGCGCACTGAGTTCGCCCGCCGCATTACGCCGCAGCAAGTCCATTTGAAAGAAACGGTCTTGCGAATGGGCAAAACCCAGCCCATATGCGGCATCGGCCATTGAGTGAGCATCGACAATGGCTTGCCCTAGCGCATCGCGCTTTATGGTCACCACTTTATCAATACTCTGACTTTGACCGCGACCATCTAGGCTTGGCAAACTGAGATATAAAATGGCATAAAGGAGTGCCGTTACGAGAAGTAGCAAAACAATGACTGCTATCGCTAAGCGCTTAATCCACATCAACATAATCTGTCCATATCGAGTTTATTGTTATTCTGCCCACAGCTAGTGTATGACATTTTTTAAGCTTTGTTCGTGTTAAAGGCAAGTTACCGATATAATAACGGCCATAGTAAGATTTCTTCGCAATCAACTGCGTGTCGCTTTATTGAGAACATTATGACTGAACAGACTTTTATCAAAGGTAAAGACAGAGACTTAGAATCGTCTATCTCTACCATGCAAAACAAACTCGTGGCATTAGATATCAATGTGGAGGAGGCTTTGTGGCTGAACCCAGTGGCTAACTGCTACTCGGTCCACATCCGTGATAAAGACTGTGGGGTGATGTTCACCAATGGTAAAGGGGCTACCGATAAAGCGTGTTTAGCGTCGGCACTAGGGGAGTATTTTGAGCGTTTAAGCTGCAACTACTTCTTCGCCGATTTTTACTTAGGCGAAGAGTTCGCGAACGCCGAATTCACCCACTACCCCAGTGAAAAGTGGTTTGCCGTTGACGGCGAACAAGTGCCAGAAGGTTTGATGAATGAGCAGCTATGGGACTATTTTGACCCTGAGCGCGAACTCACCCCATCTCACCTTTATGACTTTAACTCCGGCAATACCGAGCGCGGTATTTGTGCGCTGCCATACACCCGTGTGCGCGATGAAGAAATTGCCTACATCCCCGTCAATGTCATCGGCAACATCTTTGTATCTAACGGCATGAGTGCCGGTAACACCAAATATGAAGCGCGCGTGCAAGGCCTTTCAGAAGTGTTTGAGCGCGCCATTAAAAACCAAATTATCGCTGAAGGAATTTGCCTGCCCGAAGTGCCTGAAGAAGTGGTGAAGCAATATCCGAAGATTCACCAAGCCTGTGAAGAGCTACGTAGCCATGGTTTTCATTTACGCATTGCCGATGCGTCGTTGGGCGGAAAATACCCGGTTATGAGTGTGACCCTAATCAACCCAGTTGATGGCTCGGTGTTCGCTTCATTCGGTGCTCACCCGTCATTTGAAGTGGCGTTAGAGCGTACCGTTACTGAGCTTCTTCAAGGCCGTCGCCTTGACCAACTCGACGTATTCCAATGCGCCACCTTCGATAATGACGAAGTAGCGTCAGCAGAAAATATCGAATTACATTTTATCGACTCCAGCGGCCTGATCTCCTATGACTTCTTCCGTGACCAAGCCGATTTTGACTTTGTGCACTGGGATTTCAGCGGCAACACCGAACAAGAGTACAAATTCTGCACGGATCTGATCCACGACATGGGCTATGACATCTACATCATGGATTACACGCACTTAAACGTGTACGCCTGTCGTATCTTGGTACCCGGTTTATCCGATATTTACCCTGTGGATGAGCTCATCTGGCGCAACAATAATGAAGGCGCTAAGTTCCGCCAGGACTTCCTGTCACTGGATCAATACGACGCCGAACAATGGCTGGAAATCTACGACCGCTTAGAAGAAGCAGGACATAGCGATATTATCCGCGCTGCTGAATTTATCGGTGTGGTGACTGATGCCGACACGCCTTGGCATACGCTGCGCATCGGCGAGCTGAAAGCGCATCTATGCCTTGCCGCACAAAGCGAGGAAGCCATTGATTGGGTCGAGTGGATTCTGCATACCGATCAAATTAGCCCAGAGCGTATTCGCTTCTTCCGCTGCTTAAAAGCGGTCTTGGAAATCAAATATGACGAACAACGAGCTTACAGCACTTATCAAAACTCATTGGCGCTAATGTTTGGTGCTGACAATGTTGAACTCGCGATTGAAATAGCAGAAGCGCGGATACAATTTCATGGGCTTAGCTTCCCAGGCTTAGCACTTGAGGGCTTTAAAAAGCACCACGCACTACTCGATGGCTACCGTAAACTGCACAGAGCAAAAGCGCAGTTTTGGGATCGCCAAGTAAGCGATAGCTAAACTCTTTTGATGATGCGCCCAAAACTTGGGCGCATTGTTCCTATGCCCGAAAAATCAGCACCTTAGCTGATATATTAATTAGACAAGCCTCGCTACTGCACTATAGTTTAAGGTGTTGTTCAACCACCGACTATCTGCAGCCATGCCACCAGCTTCGAAAAGCCGCTTTTATGCCATCGCCTTTTACGGCCTAATTGCCCTCACCCTGGCTGTGGCTGTATTTCTCGATCACCTCAATTATCAAAAAGCTGAGCAACAATATCGCCAAGATGTGCGGGAAGTAGCACAAAGTTATCGCAGCCAATTACAGGCACTGATGACCGCCAATATTCAACTTGTACGCGGATTAATACCGGCCATCGCTGCCCAGCCCAACCTCAACCAACAACAATTCAGTGTTATTGCGCAAAGCCTATTTACTAGCTCTAAAGAGCTGCGCACTATAGGTGCTGCACCGGATATGGTTATTCGTATGACCTACCCTCTCAAGGGTAATGAGGGAGCCATTGGCCTCGATTATATGGCCACCCCCAGTCAACGTGATGCAGCCTTGGCCGCTAAAGAAGGTGGAGAAATAGTAATTGATGCCCCCGTTAATTTAGTGCAGGGCGGTGTTGGCATTATTGCTCGACTGCCCATTTATCTGCAGCAGCCGAAACAAGAATTTTGGGGGCTAATATCGGTCGTGCTCGACGCCAACAAGGTCTATAGCAATGGCGGACTCGTGCAATTACAAGAACAATTCAATGTCGCCTTGTATAAGCGTAATCCAGATAAACACATGTTTGGCGATACCGCTATTCGCTATAGCGACCCCATTGAACTATCGATTAGTCTACCTAATGATACTTGGTATTTGGCAGTTCAACCGCAAGCGGGCTGGCAGCCTCCTTGGGAGAGCTTTGGCTATGCGCGCATCGCGATTACTTTAACCACCTTGTTAGTGGTACTGTTTTTAGCTTGGCTTCGAGCCTTATTCTTAAAACTCATGGTCAATGAGCAGCGCCTTCAAGCGTTATTTGACCTTTTTCCGCTTGGTATCGCGTTATGTGATGCTAAAACGGGCCGCTATATCAATGCCAATAAAGCCTTACTTAGCTCGCTCGATACCCACTTACAGCAGCTAAAACAACAACACTTCGCCAACACTCTGCGCTTCAACGAGCGCACAGTACCGGCCTTAGACCAATTGCGCCATGGTCAACATATTGTTGCGGGAGAAGCTCTGTGGCAAAACAACGGCACCTTCCCGGTGAATGTGAATGGGGTGCAATTTACCAATGCTCAGGGTGAACCTTTTGTGTGGCTACTCATTGAAGATTTGCGCGAAAAGAAGGCGACAGAAGCAGAAATACTGGAAAAGAGTCAGCGCCTAGCACTCATCGTTGAAAATATCGGTGTCGGAACCTGGGATTGGCAAGTACAAAGCGGCGAAGTGACGTTTAACGAGCGTTGGGCGCAAATCATTGGTTATGAGCTCGAAGAGCTCACCCCCATCAATATTGATACTTGGCTCAATCACACCCACCCTGATGACTTAAAAGAATCAGGACTACGTTTGGAGCAACACTGGCAGGGGCACAGTGAACAGTATGTATGTGAAGCCCGAATGCGTCATAAATTAGGTCATTGGGTGTGGGTTCTGGATACCGGCCGAGTCATTGAATGGTGCGATGATGGTCGACCAAAACGTATGATTGGCACGCACTTAGATATTAGCTCTCAAAAGTCGACAGAGGCGGCACTGCGCCATGCTAAGCAAGAGATCGAGCGCTTCTTTGAGCTCAGCGCTAACTTTATGGCTATTCTAAACGTACATGGCTTTTTCGAACGCGCCAACTCACGCATATACCGGGGCTTGGGCTTTACAGCCAGTGAAATACTTGCCAAGCCGCTACTCGACTTTGTCGCCTGTGATGATAAAGAGCGCGTACAACAACAATTTGATAAGTTGGGCCAGCAGGACAATGAAACTCAATTTGATTGCTACTTGCGTACCCACTCACACAAACAGCTGCTGTGCCGTATTAACTTGGCTCTGGATCAAGAGAATAGCAAAATTTATATGGTTGCTAGCGACATCACTGAGCAGCAACGAATCAGCAAGCAGCTGTTGACGCATAAACAAATGCTCGAAGCAATGAGTACCCAGGCACGCATTGGCGCATGGGAGCTGAATAACGATACTAACCGCGCGTTCTGGTCCAAAGTGAACCGCGAGATTCATGGCGTCGATGACGGCTACCTGATCACCGCTGATAATCTTTTTCACTTTTTCACACCCAGTTCCCAATCCCAGCTAAATACGCTCATTAGTCGCACTATTAATGACCGTCAGCCATTTTGTACTGAGCTACAAATAGTCACCGCTCAAGGCGATAAGAAATGGGTACGCGTACGCGGTGAAGCGGAGTTTGACCAGCAACGCTGTATTCGCATCTTTGGCTCTACTCAAGATATAGATGGCGAAAAGCGCGGCCAGCTCGCACAACAGCAATTAGCACAACGTAATAGCGCTTTAGCAGGGCTCACGGTCGATGACGCGATTCTCAATGGTGATTTAGACGCGGCTAAACACATTATCACCCGCATGGTCAGCCGCACCTTAAACACCCATAGGGTCAGTATCTGGTTGTTTGACGATACCCACCAAAAAATGCATTTACTGTCGCTGTACGAGCAAGAGAAAAACAGCCATAGCGAGAGCGGTGTATTAGTCGGTGAGCAATACCCGACTTATTTTAGCGCGATACAAAAGCGAGCGGTATTAAGCATCAGTGATGCTCACAACGATCCGCTGACTAGGGAGTTTTTACAGGACTATCTGCAGCCGCTCAATATTCATGCGCTTCTCGACTGTGCCATTCCGGGGCGCCATGGCATGGTCGGTGTGGTGTGTGCAGAACAGCTTCATGAACCGCGTGTGTGGAGTGAGAATGATGAAAACTTTCTTATTGCTATCGCTAATATCATTGGTGGTGTCTATGCCAACCACGAAAGACAACTAACGGAAATTGCCCTTCGCAACGCGAAAAATAAAGCTGAGCATGCGGCGCTCGTAAAAAGTGAGTTTCTTGCCAGTATGAGCCATGAAATACGCACGCCGATGAATGGCGTATTGGGCATGTTAGAGCTACTGGATCACAGCACATTAAATGACTCGCAGCATCATCACCTGCAACTAGCCCGCTCTTCTGCCAACACCTTGTTAAGTATTATCAATGACATATTGGATTTTTCTAAAATTGAAGCGGGCAAGGTAGAAATTGAATACATAAGTTTTGATATTCACCAAGTGCTGTCACAGGTTGTTGAGTCGCTAGCCTTGAAAGCACAGCAACAAAACAACCGTTTATATCTGGATGCGCATCAGCTACCACAGCAAATAGTTGAGGGTGATCCCAACCGCTTGCGACAAGTGCTGGCCAACTTGTTATCGAATGCGATTAAATTTACCGAAGACGGTGAAATAACGATTACCGCAGCACTCGATGAGCATGGGGTATTTACCTGCAGTGTCCAGGACACCGGCATTGGTATATCTAAGCAAGCTCAAGCGCAATTATTTGATGCCTTTACCCAGGCTGATAGCTCCACCACCCGGCGCTTTGGCGGCACCGGTTTAGGTCTTGCCATTGTCCGTCAGTTATGTCAGCTCATGCATGGCGATGTCAGTGTGAAAAGCACTGTGGGTCAAGGCAGTACATTTACGTTCTTCATTCAACTGGAAGCCGATGAGCAATCTTCCATCACTCAACACCTGGTAGGTGAGCATGTGGCTATTTTCTGTCATGATCGCCAAGAGAGTACTCTCGCTCGGCAACACTGTGAGTTGATGGGAGCAAAGGTCACCTGCTTTACGGATGGCAATGACTTGCTTGAGCATTTGGCTAACCAAAGCGTCGAGCGCCTCATTATCGATGCCGAACCGCTATTAAAAAATACCCATGAGTTACAGCATCGACTGAAAAGCACGCTTAGCGAACAATGTCAGCTGTTGGTCTTAGCGAATATGGAGCAAACTAATGAGGTCAGCGAGCAATTAGAATTTGAACACTTCCGATTGGCGTTTCATCCATTAACTAGCTTTGATATTTTCAGCGGTTATACGCGCTCAGAAGAGACTGGTGCGCAGCAGCTCTCAGGAACTATTAACTGTTTGCTTGTAGAAGATAATCAGGTCAATCAAATTGTTACCTCATCCTTATTGGACAAACACGGTTGCAACTACGAAATTGCCAATGATGGACAACAAGCGATAACACGCTTGCAACAGTGTCCTTCGGGGTATTTTGATGTGGTGCTGATGGATTGCCAAATGCCCATTCTTGATGGCTACCAAGCAGCCTCTCAAATCCGCCAAGGCAAGGCCGGAGAGCAACATCAAAACATTGCGATTATTGCCCTCACCGCCAACGCAATGGAGGGCGACAAGGAAAAATGTTTGCAATCGGGTATGAACGATTATTTGAGTAAGCCCCTTAAGCCAGACGCGCTCTACGAGAAGCTGACCATCTGGGCACATATGGCACCGCCGTGTGAATAGCACGAGGCAAAATAGCAACCCCGAGGTCGGCGCTTTAATTTTTTTGTAAATGCTTACATAATAGCTGCTTACCATCTTGCTCAAGCGGGGGAATTATGCGAGCCGAAATCGTTGCCGAAATGAAAGTGCAACCTAGCATTGATGTCCAACAAGAAGTTACTCGTCGGGTGTCATTTTTAAAACACAAGCTTCAACAAGCCCACTGTCGCACCTTGGTGCTTGGCATCAGTGGCGGTGTTGATTCCTCTACTTGCGGCCGTCTTTGCCAGCTTGCCATTGAAGAGCTCAACGCCGATCACGATACTGAACAATATCAGTTCATTGCCGTGCGCTTGCCTTATGGCGTGCAAGCCGACGAGGATGAGGCGCAGCTGGCGCTCGATTTTATTCAACCCAGTCAGCGTGTTACCGTGAATATCAAGCCCGCTACCGACCATATGCACGAACAGGTGCTAAGCAGCCTCGCTGGCAGTGATTTAAGTTTACCCGCACAAAGCCATATTGATTTCGTCAAAGGTAATGTCAAAGCGCGCCAACGCATGATTGCCCAATATCAGCTAGCGGGTCTACATCAAGGTTTAGTCGTTGGCACCGATCATAGCGCGGAGAATATTACCGGGTTTTATACTAAGTTTGGGGATGGTGCGTGCGATCTAGCGCCGCTGTTTGGCTTATCTAAACGCCAAGTACGCGCGCTTGCTCAACACCTCGGAGCGCCTGACGCCTTAGTTACCAAAGCACCGACCGCCGACTTAGAGTGCGATCGCCCCGGCCTCACAGACGAAGAAGCACTGGGCTTGAGTTATGACCAAATCGACGACTTCCTTGAGGCGAAACCCTTAAGTGCAGAAATAGAGCAACGCATAATCGCCATTTATCAGCGCACTCAGCATAAGCGTCAACCGATTCCGACCATTTACGATTAGTGCACGTAGCCCATGTTAGTACATGGGCTATGACTACAACAAAACTAACCTCAGGCGTAAATGATCGACCGCTCTCGCCCATGCGTAAACACTGCAATCCTTTTGTCATTTGTTTATAGTAAGAGCAGTTCACGCTTAAACTGAAGAAGTTATGTCCTTTCCAATTTTAATAACCGGGGCCGGACAACGTATAGGTCTTGCCCTTGCCCAGCATTTTGTAGCTGAGCAGCACGATGTCATTATTACCTACCGTACTCGGCACAATGCAGTAGATGAGTTAGCGGCGCAAGGTGTTACTTGTATTCAAGCAGGCTTTAGTGACGATGAAAGCATTGTGCACTTTATCAATGAGTTACGAGTCCACACGCCAAAGTTACGCGCTATTATTCATAACGCATCAAGTTGGGATAGTGAGAGTAAAAACGATGACTACGCAGCCTTGTTCGATAATATGATGCGTATTCATGCCAAGGTACCTTACCTTATCAACCAACATTGCCAAGACATGCTCGAGCACAGCGATGGCTATGGCGACATTATTCATTTAACCGACTTTGTGGTCGAGACAGGCAGTGCCAAACACCTTGCCTACGCAGCCAGCAAAGCGGCATTAGATAATTTAACTAAGTCATTTGCGGCCAAGTACGCACCACATATAAAAGTGAACGCTATTGCCCCTTCGCTGATTATTTTTAACGAGGGCGACAGTGAACAGTATAAACATAAGACATTACAAAAATCCCTCATGGGCATTGAACCTGGATGTCGAGAAATTATTAATGCTGTCGAGCTTCTGCTAACCAGCGACTATATAACCGGACGCAGCTTAGCCGTTGACGGCGGCCGTCATCTAAAGTAATTGAGAACATTATGCACGACGAATTAAAACAGAGTTACCAACAATTAATCTCCGCCGTTGGCGAAGACCCGCAACGCGAAGGCCTACTAGATACCCCCAAGCGTGCAGCCAAAGCCATGGAGTACCTAACTCAAGGCTACCGTCAGACACTAGCAGAAATCACCAATAATGCGGTGTTTACCTCTGATGCTGATGATATGGTTCTGATCCAAGATATAGAGCTTTACTCAATGTGTGAGCATCACCTGTTACCCTTTGTCGGCAAAGCACATATTGCTTACATTCCCGACGGTAAAGTCTTAGGGCTTTCGAAGTTTGCCCGTATCGTTGATATGTTTGCCCGTCGCTTCCAGATCCAAGAGCAATTGACTCATCAAATAGCTCAAGCAGTTGAAGAAGTAACTGGCGCCAAAGGCGTTGGCGTGATCGTTGAAGCTAAGCACATGTGTATGATGATGCGTGGGGTCGAAAAGCAAAACTCTAAAATGCGTACGTCAGTTATGCTCGGTAATTTCCGCACTGATCCGAAAACGCGCAATGAATTTCTGCAGCTAGTGAAGAATTAGGACACACCATGACCAACGCCATTATCAATGTTACTAATCTCCGGCTAAGAACCTATATTGGGTTCAACCCCGAAGAACGGGAAAAAAAGCAAGATGTTGTGATTAATATCGAGATCCACTATCCGGCAGATAAGGCGTGTACCAGTGATGAGGTGCAAGAGGCACTCAACTACAAGACCGTCACCAAGGAAGTGATCGCACTGGTAGAGCAAGGACAGTTTCTACTTTTAGAAAAGCTAGTCGCGGATATCTTAGCGCTCTGCCACCAGCACCCTAGTGTACATTACGCTAAAGTGCGGGTGGACAAGCCACATGCGTTGCGGTTTGCCGACTCTGTATCGTTGACCTTGGATTGGCACGCTTAGCTGTCTAGCTAGGATTAAGCACTCGCATTAATTGGCGAGTGCTTCCCCCCCGCCATACAATGACTGTATGCCAAGAGCCATCAATATAACCACCCAATACCGCACGCCTTTACCGATACTGACAATAGCAACAAACAGCCAAAACCGGACCCGAAAGATACCACCTATCACGGTGAGTGGATCGCCAATCACCGGCAACCATGCGAAAAATAGGCTATACACACCGTAACGATTAAAACGCCGTGTCGCTTTTTCCATCGCTGCGGCTGAGACCGGAAACCATTTTTTGTGCTGAAAGCGTGTAACTTGGGTCCCCAAGGCATAATTGACACAGCTACCAAGAACATTCCCAAGTGTTGCAAACAACCATAACAACACCAGGTGATAGCTCCCTTGCGTCACCATCGCAGTAAGCACCAATTCCGATGAGCTAGGTAGGAGCGTTGCCGACACAAAGGCGGTTAAAAATAAACTAAAATAGGCCAGCAAAACGCTCCTGTATTGCTATTTTTTATGTCTAATGCTTATAAAAACTTAATACACAGCGGATACTTAAACTCTTTGCCTTCGTAGGCTTTGATGCTAGCAATAATCACCATTACGAACGAGAAAATGGCGACTAAAGGCAGTAGCACAACCCCAATAGCAACAAAGATAAGTAAGAAGCAGACGATGAAAGCAATAAGCATAGTTAGCTGAAAGTTCAATGACGCGCGGCCATGACGGTCAACCACTTCCATCTCATCTTTTTTCACCAACCAGACAATCAACGGGCCAATGATAGATCCAAATGGCACTATAAAACCCGCGAGTGCGGCTAAGTGACACAGCATCGCCATGGTTTTCTCATCATTGCTTTGCTTGTTGTTATTGTTTGCCGGTGGCGGGGTGTCATTCTTCTCTGGTAATACGGGTTCCATATTCTCTCCTGCTTTATGGGTTTCGTATTCAGATTCGCAGGTTTTCTTGCTTGTGTCTAGATACCCGCTCGGTATTAATAACAAACCAGATGCGTATAGGTTGGCTCTGTGAGGACAGCCTAAGCATTGGTATTACGGCATATTAGCGCTAGACTAGGGCTCTTGTAATATCATCGTCGGAGTTAACGTGGGTACTGAAGTTGTTAATATTTTAACCATGGCAAAGGTCATTCAAACAGCCGTCGCTCCGGTATTTCTAATCACAGGGATTGCGGCCACCCTTGGGGTACTATCAAACCGCTTGGCGCGGATCACCGACCGTGCTCGTGCCTTGGAGAGAAAACTAAAAATCAGCAGCGATGAAGAGTTTAATCGCTCACTAGCAACAGAGCTGCGCGCCCTGTTAAAGCGTGCGCGTTGTATTCATATCGCTTTTAGTTTCAGTGTACTCAGCGCTACCTTAGTGAGTGCTGTCGTTATGCTGTTGTTTATGGCAAATATCCAAGCCATTAACCTTGGTACTGCTATTGCTGGGTGTTTTATGGTCGCGATGCTGCTGCTTATATTGGCATTTATCGCGTTATTAGGAGAAGTCTTTTTAGCGACTAGAAGTATGCGCAGGGGCATGATATTCGCAGACATTGATCTCGGAGAATAACCACAATTGCACATACCTTCAGCGTTTAGTAGGACTTATTAGTCATTGCAGCGATTATTAGCGCACTTGCTCTTGTGTTCACCGTCCTGCTTAGGTAAAAAGAAGGTTGTTTTACGAAAAGGGGCAAATGGAATGAAACTAAAAACATTATTGGCGGCGACTCTTATCGCCACATCGGGTTCAGCACTAGCAAACTCCGTGTTCGAGAAGCCGGAAGATGCGATTGAGTATCGACAGTCGGTCTTTTCATTGATTCGGGTGCAAATTGGTGACATGGGCGACATGCTTAAGGGTAAGGTTCCTTTTGACGCGGCACGCTTTCAACAACGCGCAGATAACGCTGCAGCGCTATCACAAATGCCTTGGGAAGCGTTCACTGCGGGCTCAGACCAGGGTAATACCGATGCCTTAGCAGCCATCTGGGAAGACAAGGCCACCTTTGATAAAAAAGCCAACACCTTTGCACAATATGCCCAAGAACTTGCTGTTGCTGCTAAAAGTGGTGATAAAAAGCAAATCGCTCCTGCTTTTAAAAACTGGGCGAAAGGCTGTAAAGATTGCCACAAGTCATTTAAAGACTAAACAAACCCGCTCATGGCGGTATCAACCAGTATGAAGCTCAAGCTGATTACCATGATGGAACTCCTATAAAAAACGGCGCTTTCAGGCGCCGTTTTTATGTCCATCGCTCAATGAATTAGCTGCGACGACGACGCAACCACATGAGTGGTGCCATCAGTAGCGCTAGCCACCCTAATGAGCCCGAGCTAGTGCTCTTCTTCACAGGAACTTGAGGCTGTGGTTCTGGTTGCTCAGATGCTTCATCAGCTAGGTTAGTAACATTGACCATCACCGTTGCCGTGTTAGAAATATTGCCGCTGGTATCTGTGGCAACAACTTCAAACATCACCTGTTCAAGACCACTGTCGTAATCAAGCTGTTCGGCATTGGCCACAACGACCTCACCATCGCTGTTGATATCAACAGCGGTCGAGCTTGAGCTCACAACAATAAACTCTGAAATAGCGCCAGCAAAGGTCGCATTACGCTCAGCGGTAAGTGTACCAATAACCGTACCTTGTTCGGTGTTTTCATCTACCGAGAACTGCGCATCAGCCAAACTAGGCGCCACTTGCATATCATTGCGCGGTGAGGTGACAACGGCTTTGGCACCATTGGTAGATAGAATAGTGAAGTTAGCATCAGCAAATAAGAACTGTGCACTTTCCCCAGGAGCAATACTCTGTACTTCATCACCCTGAGCATCTACTGCCATTGCCACAATTTGTGCAGGTGCGAAGTTATAGTTACCTTGAGCAGTATCAACGGCGTTACTGCCACCTGTTGGGAAGTTATCAGGTGCGGTTCTGAAACGTACCGTAGCATTGACATTGCCCAAGTCAGCCGCAGTCAGACCATAATCACCAATACAGTTTTGCAGTGTTACGTAGTTAGTCGCACTGTCGAAGTACAAGTTGCTCAGATTACCGCTTAATTGACCATAAGGCGTTGTAAAGGTAATAGGTGTAGGTGTCGGACCATCAAACAGTGAGTAGTTCACTGAATGTGCTGTGACATCCCAGCGGCCATCACCATCCATATCAAAATCTGCGGCGAAGCCACCCATATCAGCGTGGGCTACAGGCTGGTCAACAACCAAAGTTGTAAATACGCCGTATCCTGATTCACAGAACGAGGCTGGTACAGCCAATGTCTCGACACTGCCTGCTACAATATCTAAACGACCACCATCACCCACTGTGTCTGTTACTGTATTTTCAACAATCACTGGTGTGAGCTCCGCAGCACCTTGGTTGTGCAATGTATAAACGACACCTTGCTCACCTTTTTCGGCGCTGATCACAGGTTTTGCCGCTGCGCGTGGAAGCACATGATAAACCAAGTGCAAGGCCTGTTCACCGCCTTCACTAAAGACCAACGCACCATCTAGCTCTGAGTCAGTCAGCAACTCAGTCGATGCTAGGGTGTCAATATTGCTGCCACTTAGCTGCCACTCTGGCAATGTTGTGGGGTCAATAGTCATTGCCACTTCAAACTCGACGGATTGGCCCGCCGGAATAGTCACTGAGGTGGGATACTCAGCCATTAAGCTGCCGCGTTCAACATCATCTGCAAAACGCTGCTCTAAACTGAGCTCATACGTCTTAGCGCTGCTTGAGAAGTTTTTAACTACCACGGTTTTAGTCATCGTGGTTGTTTCACTTAAGCTTTGCAGCCCGAATGACAGCGCAGCTTGGTGCGTGTCTTTTGCCCAGGCCGCTACCGGTAGGTTGGCAGCCTTTTCTACATCAACCAAACCAGAGCCAATGGCGCTAATCGGTGCCATTGCTGCGTTCTCATCAAGCGCACGTGGGGTGACGGTAACATCAAGGTTTGCTGCGTTCATCAAGGTTGCTTTAAGTTCCATCGCGTTGCGCTCTGGTAAAGCCTCTTTAAGCATACTGATAGCACCAGCAGTAATTGGGCCTGAGAATGACGTGCCTGTTGCTCCTGAAAGCCCTGTGCCTGTGCCAGGCTCGGCGGTCATGATATTAACACCGGGGGCAGTGATCTCAGGTTTTAATAGGCCGCTGACCGAAGGTCCACGAGAGGTGAAATCGGCCATTGCACCAGGTGTTGCCACTAACTCAGAGGAAATATTGAAGCTAGCGCCGCCTTTCAATTGCGCCCCAGTGGCAAAAGTAACCCCCACTGATGGAATACTCACTGCTTCGTCAAATCCGCCCATAGGCGCAGGCGTGCCATCATCAACGTTATTGGCGATAATAACAAAAGCAGCACCATTAGTTTGGGCAGCCAGTACTTTATCAGTGAAGTTACAGCCACCACGGTCCACCACTACAGCCTTGCCTGTAAAATCAACACCTTCAGCAAAAGGCTCACAAGCGGTTTGGTTGGCATCTGGATAAACCAGCTCAATGTCATCGCTGCTAAAGCTGAACGCACCTGGGCCAAAATTGGCGCCCTGAATAACAGCTTCTTCGCCTGCCACTGTGCCTTCAGCCACACGAGTCTCATCCGTTGGGTGAGTCATGGCTCCCACAGAAAGTGCATTTTCAGTGGTGCTTGGGCCACCAACGATAAATGGATATGCACCATCGTTGCCGGCAGAGATAACCACACTTGTACCTAACTTGGCGGCGCGATTAATAAATAAGCCTACCGCATCTTCCGCAAGGTCACCGTAGTCGCCACCTAAAGACATGTTAACTACATCGACGCGGTCTTCAATATCCATGTCGCCATTGGGGTCCATCGCTGATTCTAGCGCCAGTAATTGTGCAAGCCCTGGACAACCACCGCCACACACGGAATACACAAACAATTCTACATTAGGTGCAATCCCCGTTACCGAGTGTGAAACATGTGTACCGTGGCTCGTGCCGAAGTCAATCGGATCGGCATCATCATTAAAGTAGTCATAACCACCTTTAACAATACCTTGCGGCCAAGTTACCGTCGTTGGATCAGCAGTGGCTGCGTCATAAGCCGCTTGCGTACCCTCACCACCAAATACTGCGTGGGTATAATCAATGCCGGTATCAAGCACTGCCACTCGAACTCCTTCACCAGTCGCGATTTGGCTCTCAACTAAGGGCGTTGCTTTGATGTAATCAGCACTATCAGCAACATTAAGCTCATAGTCGTAAACCGGGTAGATTTCTTTCACATCCTCGTGCGCCAGCACTTTTCTCACTTCAGACTCATCGCCGTTAACAACAAGCGCATTAACCAGCTTAGTGGTGCGTGTGATCACATTGAGGTTTAAATCGGCGCTTTGAATATTACTTAATACGCGCTCTTGCGCTTGCGAGATATGCGCACTTTGCGTGGCTTGCTGATCTTTGCTTACTGAAAACATCGGCTCACTGTTAAGCTCAATAAGCCAAGATACAGCACGTTTGTTCTGTTTTTTAATGTCGCCAAGTTGGCGCTCAATTTTGCTTTGATGCTGCGGTGTAAAAATTTTATTCTGTGGTTCTAGCTCTGAAGCTGCGACTTGAGTGCTAAGCAAGGCAGACGACACGCCCAGTGCTAATGCACTCAATTTGAGTTTATTTGAAGCCATAATTTTCCTCTGAAAGACATCATTATTGTTGTTGTTCAATTGCAACTATAATGAAAACAAAAAGAGGGGCAAGATTAAATTAATGTAAAATTATTATAAGTAAGTTGGAAAGCGGGCTATGCCCGCTCAATGGACTTTCAATGGACCTCATGAATATGTAACAAAGTATGTTTTAAATAAGACTTACGAGCGGCTCGTAACCCCAAGTACATAACAACGCAGCCAGTATAGCTGCAAAAACCACGAACGCAGGCCAAGCAGGCTTGACTACCGCTGTTTCTTGCATTGCATTATTGCGACCGGTGATCATCGCTGGCACCAGTCTTTTACCTTTCAATGCATAAATCACAATAGCAGCAATATGCAAAACAATGGCGGCTAGGATAAAGTCAAAGTTTTGATGGTGCACGGACGAGGCCCACTCAACCCAATCGTAAGATACATATTGGACTAAAGGACCATCGGTAAGAATGTCGTCTGTGGTCATCAATCCGCTGAGCAGTTGCACCAATAACAATGCAAAAAATAGCAACACCATATAGCTGCCCGCCGCATTATGCCCGGCCACTTGTTCGCTTTGTCTTAGCGCCCTAAACACGGCTTTGGGTGAGTGTAATAACTTGCGCAAACGGGCACTTTCGCTACCAAAAAGCCCCCATAACAAGCGAGTTGCAAGCAATGCTAAGGTAATGTAGGCGAGCACAAAGTGTAACTCCATCGCCCCCTCCTCCGCAGAGAAATAGAGGCCAGCAATACACAGCACTAAACTCCAATGAAAAAAGCGTATAAACCCATCCCAAACTTTCATTTTTGACTCCTTAACTTGGCAATATTGCGATTATGCCAAACTCTGTGTCATGCTGCGTGCTTGATCGTAAAAAACTTTGCTTATGTCTGCTGTTAAAAACGCTAAAAACCGAATCCGCTTACATCGACTGGCCTTTATCAAAGGTCAGCTCGATATGTTGCCGTTAAACTTAGCGGTTTTACCTTGGGGGCTATTGTGTGGCTCGTTGGCGATGCAAAACGGCTTCAGCGCCTGGGAAACGCAATTGATGTCGTTGTTGGTCTTTGCCGGCTCGGCGCAACTGGTGGCCATCGAGCTTATCGCTGATCATACGCCACTGCTGACACTTCTGTTTACGACCTTCATTATTAGCTCTCGCCACTTTCTCTATGGTCTGGCAGTACGCCAAAAGGTGATTAGCCAACCGCTGCGCTGGCGCTTGCCCGTCAGCTTCGTGTTAACCGACGAGCTATTCGCCTTTTCCCACCACCGCAAGGCATATCAAACGAAAACACGCCTTATTTATGCGCTCAGCGCTGGCTTTAGCTTTTATGTGGCCTGGAATATATGGACTCTATTGGGCATCTTGGCAGGCCAGCTATTACCCGATTTAACCAATTTAGGCTTAGACTTTGCCATCGCCACTACTTTTATTGCTTTGGTTGTGCCCACCATAAAAAACAAAGCAACCTTAGCCTGCGTGGTGATCACCGGGATTTGCGCCGCCACTTTCAAAGCTTGGGGGCTGGAACTCTGGTTGGTACTTAGCGCTCTAAGTGGTATGACGGTGGGCTACGTGGTCAGTAAGGGTAGCCAATGATACTGACGACCATAGTGCTTATGGCATGTATCACCTTTGCCAGCCGTTACCTGTTTTTACATCGCGCCTTACCCTTTCAGGTCGGGCCCAAATTACAGCGCTTTTTAAGCTTCAGTGCGCCGGCGGTACTGACCGCTATTTGGGTGCCCATTGTCCTCCTTCCTGAGGGGCAGTGGCATATTAGTTATCGCAATCCTTATTTACTGGCCGCCGTACTGGCCATTATTGTTGCTTATCGCAGTAAAAGTATCTATCTCACCACCTTAGTAGGGATGGCTGCTTATTTTCTGCTGCGCTGAAAAACAAAAAAGGGGCTTTCGCCCCTTCCTAACTTTACTCGTTGAGGTAATCGTCAAAATCATCATAGCCGAGATTTTTCCGCAGCTTACGCTGCTCTAGATAATCATCGAGCTTCTTTTTGACCTTGCGCTTACGACGGTCATGTTGGTTACGCCCCATCGCTTCGTATTCATCTTCAACAAATTCGTCATCTAACGCATCATAGGAATATGTTTTACCCACAATACACTCCAGTTAATTACAATCATTGTGCGCGGCTCAAGCTTAGCTTCACCACGACCAAGAGCCTACGCCCTTAAAGTGAATAAATAGCTGCAAATGGCAAAACTGGAAAGTGAGATTTTTTTATCGTTTCAACAAATATCTTTTATTGATGATGATCATCAATGTGCGACTTTCACTAACATCTTGTTAAAAACGGCTAAAAGTTAGCTTTTTTTTAAATCTCTAGCAAAAACCTGCTCGCCATTAATGCATAACCTATTGTTTATTATAGAGTAATAATTTTGGCACCGAATTTGTAATGTATCTCTCGTAACAACAATCAACGGGAATAAAGACAATGAAAACGACAGCAGCCCTTCTTTTTGCATCCATGACGGTAACCACAAGCGCACTGGCACACGAGCAAAAGCCAGATAACCTCTCATTTGGTTCACAACAGTGCGATATTGAGTTTAAAAGTGATATTCGTATCAACCCTGAACGCATACAAATCACCAATGTCGATAATCAACACATGGTATACGATGGTCAGCAGCTGCTCGTTGATGGTGAAGTTATGCCTCTGACTGCAGCTCAGCAGCAAGCACTGGATAATTACTCTCAGCAACTACGTAGTTACGTCCCTGAAGTTGCTCAGATTGCCCTTGATGGCGTGAAAATAGCCGGCGTGGCCATTGAAGAAGTGAGTGCAGCGTTTGGCATTGAGCATAATGACGCGTTGCAGCAGGTCGTGGATAATATTGGCAATAATATCGAGCATAGCTTTTATCAAAATGGCGAGTTTGTGATGGGCAAACAAAGCTTTGATGAGCTAGGTGAAGATATTGAGCAACAATTCGATGAAAACTTTGAACAAGCCGTTGAACAGGCCATGGTGCAATCAATAGGCAGCGTGCTGATGGCCTTGGGTTCGCAAATGGTCAGCTCAGGTGGCGACATGGACGAGTTCGAGCAGCGCATGGAACGCATGGGTGAGCAAATTGAACAGCGTGTTGAGCTTCAAGCTGCCAATATCGAGCAGCGCGCAGATGCCCTGTGCCATTCATTTTCAGAGTTGGCAGAGCAAGAGGCCCAACTGGTGAGCATGGTCCCAGAACTAAGTGACTTCCAGCTTCTAATTACTAAATAGTCGGAATAATCATCCCTTTCGCACTTGCTGGCAGAGCGCTCCCAACCGCGCTACTGCCACTTCCACTTTATCGCTCCAAGGAATACCATAACTCAGGCGCACACATTGACGGTATTTATCGGTAGCGCTAAATATTGAGCCCGGTGTGATGCTGATCCCCGCGTCCAACGCCAAATGAAAAAGCTCAATCACATCGTATTGGCTTGGTAACTGCAGCCACAAGACACAGCCGCCCTTGGGATTAGTCATCCGCGTTTTTTCCGGAAAATGCTGTAACACCAGCGCCCGCATGCGCTCCTTGTTCAAGGCTAGGCGCTGGCGTAGTGTACGTAAGTTTTTGTCGTAATCGCCACTACTCATAAACTCATACAGGGTCCACTGATTCATCAACGATGATGAACAGCTAATCGCCCGCTTTAAGCGCCGCGCTTGCGCTGCATACTTACCGGCAATCATCCACCCTACGCGATAACTCGGCGCCGCTGTTTTAGACAGCGACGAGCAGGTGATCACTTGCCCTTTGCGAGAAAAGTATTGCGCCGGTTTAGCATGACTATGTTCATACGCCAATTCACCATACACATCATCCTCAATAAGCACCGCCCCTCGCTCCTCAATCATGCGCACCAGTTGCTGGCGGCGCTCATCGGACATTTGCGAGCCCAAGGGGTTACTAATCGTAGTAGAGAAAATACAGGCTTTGATGTCGTGCTCTGCGAAGGCACGCGCCAAATCATCTGCACAGACACCTTCTTCCGGGCACATTGGGATCTCTATGGCTTTCAGTCCCAAACTTTCAATCATCTCAATGATGCCGAAGTAACAGGGCGATTCGATAGCGACAATATCACCCATTTGCGTAACGCATTGCAGCGCAATGTTTAATGCTTCTTGCGCGCCATTGGTAATAACGAGCTCGTCACTATTCACACCGATGGCAAAATCTAAATATCGACCGATGATCTCTTTTTTTAGCGGCGCAAAGCCATCCAGTGGGCCATAGTTAATCGCTTGATCGCCAGCTGCGTTCATTACCTTGCGCATAGTTCGGCTCAGTACTTTATCGGTGGCACTCACCGCCACCGGGTTGGCGATCCCCAGCGGGATCACACCGGGCTGATGTAAACCATCGAAAACCTGTTCAATTAATGCCTGCTTGTTAACTGCCACGGGCGAGCGCGCCAGTCGCGAACGTTTAGGCTGGCTGCACGGGAGCACCGCCGCATTTAAGTAAAATCCAGACTTTTCCCGGGCGCTAACCACCCCTTGACGTTCTAACTCCTGATACGCTTGCTGTACCGTAGGAATGCTAACCGAGAGTTTCTGCGCCATGGCCCGCAGCGAGGGAAGTTTTTCCCCCGCATTTAAGGTGCCGTGTTGTTGCATATCTTTAATCAGGTCGACAACTTGCTGATAAAGATAAACAGCGCGCTGCTTGTTAATCGTCCGCGACATAATCTGTATAGGTATCAAAATCACTTTTCTGTGTATGTACAGTATACAGAATCACTTTAAAATACCACCTTTTACGATCACGAGAATTCATCATGAACAACATCCTGCTTTATGTGGTCACTGTGCTCATTTGGGGCTCAACTTGGCTGGCGATTGAGTTTCAACTAGGTAGCGTCCCCGTGGAGGTATCACTGTTGCTGCGCTTTGCCATAGCAGCGCTATTGATGTGGGGGTATGTGCTCATCAAGCGCCTCCCTATGCGTTTTAATCGCCGCGATCATGTCTTTTTTGCCTTATTGGCATTGTGCAATTTTGGCGCGAATTATCTTATTCTCTACTGGGCGCAAGCCTATCTAACCTCGGCACTAGCCTCGATTGCGTTCAGTATGCTGTTGTTGATGAATATCATTAATACCAAGCTATTTTTCTCTCGCCCCATCGCCAAACGCATTTATTTTGGCGCCCTACTGGGCGTGGTAGGGATTGCCGTACTGTTTTGGCCGGCAATTTCGTCGTTGGATTTAAACAATGGCGTATTAATTGGTCTGCTGCTGGCGTTATCGGGCACCTTAGTGGCATCGTTAGGGAATATGGTCAGTGTGCGTAACTCACAAGCCGAGGTCGGAATTTTACAAGGCAATGCCTGGGGCATGTTGTATGCCACCCTAGGTTTAAGCTTGTATGTGATACTCACTGGCGCCAGTGTCGATTTCGCAGCAACCACAATGAGTTACTGGCTATCGCTGCTTTACTTAAGTACCTTTGGTACGGTCATCGCCTTTGCCTGCTACTTCGTGCTATTAAAAAATATTGGCCCTGAGAAAGCCAGCTATGTGATCGTCTTATTCCCGCTCGTAGCTGTGGTACTGAGCACCCTATTTGAAGGCTTTGTATGGCAAGCGAACACCGTGTATGGCTTTGCCTGTGTACTGCTTGGCAATGCCATTGTGCTCACGCCAGTGCACAAAATAACGGCTCGCTTTCGTAAGCCCCCTGTTACCGAGGTACCACAAAAAGCAGTGCTTCCGCTTGGCAGCTAATCACGGCGGGCGTGGTGCCAAGGTATTCGCCATCGGCTTCAATACCCAACCCTACAGTTGTCACCTCACAGCGCTTTATAACCGCTGTGGTGATCTGTGCAAGGCGGGTATGCGCGCCAATGTAACTGAGTAATAGCGCCACGGCTTGGCGCAGTGGCGCGCCTTGAGCAACACTAAGGTAACTTAGGGCGCCGCTTGTCACATTGGCATCCGGCGCGACCTTCATGCCACCACCAAAAAACTGACCGTTGGCAAAGCAGCACATCAGCTGGCGTTGGTTAGTCACCTTGCTATCAATTTCTACCCTGACCTGCGGGTTAGAGTAGGTATACAAATGCTTGAGCCCCTCCCAGCTGTATCGCCAACGGGCTAATCGGCCTTTTTTATTTTGCGTTGCGCGCACCACCTCAGCGTCATAACCAACTCCAGCCACGTTAATAAAGTAACGATCGTTGATTCGCCCTAAGTCGATACGCTGCGCCGGTGCCCGCAAAGCTGTAGCTAACCAATGCGCTTGGCTAACACGCCACTGCCGAGCAAAGTCGTTGCCACTGCCACAGGGGATCAATGCCACCTCAACAGCGGTGTAGGCATACGCATTAACAGCCAAGTGTAAGGTGCCATCGCCACCGAGCACCACAACTCTTGTTAAACCATTGCTACACGCTTTCAAACGTTTTAAGTCACGCGCAAAATCCCCGGACGTAGCCAAGCAGGAGTAATCAATAGACGCTTGCTGTAAACATTTTTCGAGTTGGTCGAGCAGCTTTTTTTGGTAACTGGGATGATAGACCACCAACCAAGATGAACAAGTCGGCAAATGGACACCTTAAAACAAATATGTTTTATCTGAATAAATATGCAGCCTATTTTAATACAGAAAGCTTATCAAGCTTTAAACCCTTAATATAATAAGGTTCAAGGTAAAAGCATACAAATATAATCATGCATAGAACACGCTAAACTGAAACTTAACAAAAGTAAAATGCATAAAAAAAACTTATGCGAAAGGGCCAAAATTTATCGTTTTATTTTTAACCACTTCAGCCTCACAATAGCCATGTTTTCAGACACAGACATAGCGCGGAGCAACCAAGATGAACCCAGTAAACACATTAAACCAAACGGCAGCAAGCCAGGTCGCAGTTAAGCCCAGCAAGCGTAAAGCAAAAATGCTGGCAAAGTTAAACCGCTTCGGTAAGGAACTCGCTCTTAGTGGCGTCGTTCGTTACAAGTAATAAGTTAGAGTAATGTTACTTTGGGTGTAAGGCACCAACCAGCTTTACACCCTCAACCTTCCCCCCATAGCAGTCTAAAATACCCTCTATTTCACTGAATTAGCACAAAAATCAAGCAAACGACCGTTTTTCTATTTACACCTGCGTTTTGCCTCAGTATTATCCTAGCCCATGGAGAGATGGCAGAGCGGTTGAATGCACCGGTCTTGAAAACCGGCATGGGTTAATAGCCCATCTAGGGTTCGAATCCCTATCTCTCCGCCACATTTTACAAACTGATTCGCGCCGGAGAGGTGGCCGAGTGGCTGAAGGCGCTCCCCTGCTAAGGGAGTATAGGGTTTGTAGCCCTATCGAGGGTTCGAATCCCTCCTTCTCCGCCATTAGTTAAGTTAAAAAACCGCACATTGTTGCGGTTTTTTGCTTTTCGGCGTTCAGTCGCAAGCGTCCGGCCTTCGGCGTCTCAGAACTTGCGAAGCAATACTTCGATTTCTTCGACCCTTCTCCGCCATTAGTTATAAGAGAACCGCCTTTACGGCGGTTTTTTTATAACTAAATTTCAAGTAGGCGGACTTGGTGAGGACCCTTTGTTCGACAAAATGTCGGGAGCGAAGGCGCCCGCAGGGGCGAGCACAGGACGTGCGAGCGCTTATCCCAACAACCGCTATCAAAACCCGACCACCTTACTCGCGGTTTTTTATAATTAAATTTCCAGTAGGCGGACTTGGTGAGCGCCCGTAGGGACGAGTACAGGATGTACGCGCGCTTATCCCAACAACCGCTATCAAAACCCGGTCATCTTACGCGCGGGTTCGCTATCACTAAATTTCCAGTAGGCGGACTTGGTGAGCGCCCGTAGGGGCGAGTACATGATGTACGCGCGCTTACCCCGACAACCGTTATCAGAACCTGGCCTTTACTTTTTCACCACGTTTGCCACCATAGCGCCCCATTATCAACAGCAATGAATACTCACTATGCTACTACACACCCAGACGCAGAGTCTAGCCAACAACTTTATCAGCACCTTGTCGGTGCCATCACCCCTCGTCCTATTGCTTGGGTCAGCACCCGCAGCGCCACTGGCGTCGATAATATCGCCCCTTACTCATTTTTTAGCGTGGCCAGCTGCCAACCGCCGGTGTTATCAGTTACTCATGTGACACCTCGCACAGGAGAGCCGAAAGACACATTGAAAAACTTGCTGGCAACCAAAGAATGTGTCGTCAATATCGTCACCGAAGACTTGCTCACGGCGATGAATCAAAGCTGCGCCAACTACCCGAGTGATATCAGTGAATTTACGGCCGTGGGCATTGATAAACACACTAGCCACAGTGTATCCGTGCCAGGCGTTGCCGCTGCGCAAGTACGTTACGAGTGCACACTGCGAGAGGTGATTGAACTTGGCTCAGAGCCGGGAAGCGGGCAAGTGATGTTGCTCGACGTTAAAACCATCGACATTGATGATGCTCTGTTGGTCGATGGTCGCATCGCACCGGAACGATTGCCCACTATAGGTAAGCTAGGTGGCGATGCCTACGCGCATACCACCCGTCAAAGCGTGCTTAGTCGCCCAGTACTCGATTAGCAACGCTGAGTAACGCCGCAATATCTTGCTCATCATTGTAGATGTGCGGTGAAATACGAATACCCAAGCGGCGTTCATCGACGCTGATACAGGCTTTGTTTAGTTCCGCTAGCAGGGCCTGTTGATGACGTCCGCCATGGACAATCAGGGTACCACTGCGCTTCTCGGGCTCTTTCGGCGAGACAATCCACTGCTGCAGTTGCGACCACAGCAATTGTTGCATGGCCAGGTTATGGTTACGCACCTTATCGATGCCGTACTCATTGAACCAGCTAATACTGTGCGCGGCCAAAACATAAGGTGCTATATTGGGGGTGCCGCCCCAAAAACGTAAGGCACTGGGATGGTAGTCAAAATGATGAATATCAAATTCAAAAGGATTGCTGTGGGAAAACCAGCCCACGTCTTTGGGCTGACAGTGCGCTAATTGCTGCTCACTAACCCATAAGTAAGCGGCTCCTGGCCCACCACAGAGCCATTTTACGCTCGAGCCGATCATAAAGTCGGGTGCCACTGCGGTTAAATCCAAAGGGATCACCCCCGCTCCCTGAGCTACATCGATTAGCGACAACACTCCCCGCTTTTTCGCGTACTCACAGATATGAGCAACCGGGGCCTGCTGCCCAGAGTTGGAATACACCTGACTAACAAACACCAAATCAACCTCAGTGTCTAAGTAATGCTGCCATACCTGAGCATCACTGACATCTTCGTGAGCCGGTATAAATCGCAGCTGACAATCCTCAGATAAGGCTTTTTGCAACACAAAGCCCATGCTCGGGAAGTCTTGCTCACTGAGCAGCACTTTACACCCACCTTTCGTTAGCCGTGGGTGGGCCATCAGCAGCTTGGTCAATGCACTGGATAAATTAACCTGCGGGCAAAATTGCCCCGCGGAGCTATTAAACAACCTCGCGAGTGCTTGAGTAAACTGTTCAATAGCCTGCAGCCATTGTGACCAAGGCTCTTGTTGGCCCTGCTGCCAAGGCGCAAAGAACGCCTCATTGAAGGCCTGCTGTGCAGTTGTTAATGGCCGACCCACCGAGTGGCTGAGTAAGTAGGGCCCTTGAGGCAAGGCAAAGGTATCTTTCATTAGTTGTCCACCAACGCCGTTAATGTGGCGATATCGTGATAACGGGTGTGAATATCATCGCGCTCACGCGCGGCGCGCTTATCGCGCAGATTAGCGAGTTCGGCCAACAGCACAGGTAAGGGCGGTCCACTGGCCGTTACCTTAGTTTGATGCTGGCTACCAAGGTTTTCATTAGGAATACGAATATACTTATCAACCAGCTGGTTATGATGCTGAATTGCCGTTTGCCCATGCAATTTACACACCCTCAAAAATGCTCTGAGGTTTTGCTGAAACCAGGAACTGCTATGCTGCTGCGGTGCCACCGCTAAAAACTCATCCATAATCGATGGCAAACGCATGCAATTGCGCAGTACGCGCTGATCTTCTGGCATCATGTATAAAAACTTCTCTACCAGCATTTGTGAATAAGCCGGTTCATTGGCACAGCATAACCCCAACAACATATCGATCACGTTAATACCAGAAAAATCACCGGCATTGGCGCCCCGATAGACCTCTTTGCCAACCCGATAAGGCTTGTAATAAGGGCGCACGGCATAAAAGAACTGCTGTGCATCAAGGTGCTGAAATAAATAGCGGTTACTTTCCAGTACATCTTTTAGCGCTTGTTCGGCCACTAACAATAAATCAGGAACCACAGGGTGAGAAATACCCAAAGGCTGGATACGCAACAACGCATCGGCGGCCCGCTTGAAGGCCACTATGCCCTTAGTGTTGTAGTCAACAAACAAGCGTTCATCGGGCAGATCAGTAAAGCGTTTATATTGACCATTGATAGCGCGATTGTGAGTGGTTAAATGCGCCGTTGCAAAACGAGGGGTAACACCTATCGACGCGCCAATGTGCATAGCCAGCGTCGACGCTTGTTGCAGCGGAGAATGCGTTTCTCGTGACGGCTCGGTGATTTCATGACGCCGACACGCCGCCATATATAAGCCAACATTGCCGAGCAAATCAAAGGCACTATCGAAGCCCTCATCGGTATTGCCCTCATCAACTAAATTAGCTATTAACGCGTCTCCTTCGTCTGTGAGTTGCTGCTTCAGTGCATCGCCGACACCATGGACATTGGCACGATCGGCCTGTGCTTGGTAGCGCTGTTCTAATTGATTATTAATTTCGACAAAGCGACTGCGGATCCAGTCATCAAATTGCTGTGCGTGCGGTGTCATAGAAGCTACTAAAATAATGCCTTACATAAGGTAAAAATAGCATAAAGCCGGTGGTGCTTTTTATTAACCTCCACTAATATAAACGTATAAAAACAATAAAAATCACCATTTAATTAATGATAAATAGCGATAACCACTCAAAAATTAAAATAGATGCCAAGGACCTGCAGTTGCTTGCGCTGCTGCAAGACAATGGCCGGATGAGTGTCAGCGAGTTAGCGCAGCGCGTTAATCTTTCAGATACTCCTTGTATTCGCCGCATCACTAAGCTGCAGCAAGCTGGCTATATTCGTGGTTACCATGCCCGTTTAAACGCCCAACAACTGGGGTTTCATGTTACCGTCTATGCGCTTGTTAAATTACAGCAAAACTCCGCTCAGGCCGCCGATAACTTCGAAAGCCAGGTAGATGGCTTTTTAGCGGTGCAGGAATGTGCGGTGATCACCGGTGAGTACGATTATTTGCTAAAAATTATTGCCAAAGATCTCGGTGACTACGAACACTTCGTCAAACATACTCTCGGAGGCCTTGCGGAGATTGCTGCCATTGACTCCACCGTGGTTTTAAAACAACGTTTCTCTCGCTGGCAGCTGCCGCTGTAGTTGTATATACAGGGCGCTACCAGCTAGCTGTCAGTACAGTGCTTTGGTATGCTGCTAACTTGGATTAATGGAGTACTCCCATGCGTATCATTATTTTTATGCTGATGTTGATCAGCGGTGTAGGCCACAGCAGCGAAACTTGCCTCGATATAGTCAGCGATGTCGACACCATAATGGCGGCGAAAGAACAAGGCCGCTACCGCTACGCCATTGGTGATGGCCAAGCTGCGGTTGATATCAGCGACAACCCTAGCTTTGCTACCTATTTACGCCGTGCCAATCAGTGGCTAAAGACACACAACCCACGCGCCCACACTCCTTGCCCCGTAAACACAGCCACAGTGCAACTGCTGCAGCAGCAACAACAGCTTCCTGCCAATACTCAGGTGCATCATTTACTCAGCCCGTTTGAGCTGCGTCAGCATAATAATGACAAGGTCGCGTTGCTGTTTCACGGCCTTACCGACTCCCCTTTTAGCTATCATAGCCTCGCGGCCTATTTCTATCGCCAAGGTTTCACCGTGCGGACAGTACTGTTACCAGGCCATGGCAGTGCCGCTGCTCAGCTTCAGGACGCCGAGTTTTCGCAGTGGCAGCAACTTGCTCGCTATGCCATAAACCGTGCCGCTAACGAGTTCGATCAGGTGGTGATTGGCGGCTACTCAACCGGTGCGGCGTTAGCCATGGCCGAGCTTGTAGCCGAGCCTGATAGAGCCAATATCCGCGCCCTTATGCTTTGGTCTCCCGCCAGTGAACCACATAATAAAAATGGCTGGCTAGCAAAGTGGATTGATCGGGTTCCATTCGTAAACTGGATCGATAAAGACGCTGACATAGATTTCGCCAAATATGAAAGCTTTCCTTTCGCTGCCGCAGCCCTAGCCCATCAAGCCATGTCGCGTATTAGTCAAGATGCGCTGACTGAAGCCGAGCTGCCCAATATTCCGATATTTGTTGTTCAAAGCGAGGTCGATACCACCATTGATGCACGCGCGACCTTAAATATGCTCAAGGTATGGCATGACCCACAAAAACGTCCGCAAACTCGGCACGATATGTTGGTGTTTTATGGTCAACAACAAGCTGCCAAAGCATTGTTAGGGGCCGCGTTCGATATTCGTAGTTATTCATGTCAGCGCGGACAGCCTCCTTGTGAGGACGTTATTGATATCTCTCATATTGGTGTGGTCAACGCGCCACAGCACCCGTACTATGGTCGGCAAGGGCTATATCGTAACTGCGGCAGCTATTTAGAGGATGATACCCGCTACCGCCAATGCAAGGTGGGTGAGGTGATCGTCGGTGAGCGCACCGCTGCTAACCTCTCGCAGCAGTGGCCCCTTAAGCGCCTGACCTATAACCCGTTTTATGCGCAGCTAGAGCACGATATGAGCGCGTTTTTAGCTCGGGTCATGCAGTAACATGGCGGCACTGACGCATCGCTTCTTTACGTCGGTCACCGAGGTTGGACAACCCACTTGGCAACGGTTTTTCAGCGCTCACCCTTTTAGCCAATATTCGTTTATTTACGCCCTAGAACAATCCGGGAGTGCCTGCGCACAATCCGGCTGGCAGCCCTACCACCTAGGTTTATACCGAGGTGAGCAACTGCTCGCCCTATGTATAGGCTATATAAAATCTCACTCTTATGGCGAGTATGTATTTGATTGGAGTATTGCCGAGGCCTACCAGCAATACGGCTTTGACTATTACCCTAAATGGCTGAGCGCAATCCCCTTTACGCCCATCACCGGCCCGCGTATCGCTTACCATGATATTGACCCACAGCAAGCGGCTGTCGCCCTCGCCAACGCCCTAGATCACGAAGCCGAACAACAGCAATGGTCGGGATGGCATATCAACTTTTACAATGACGACGTCAGCCAACACTTGGCACATCCCCCTTTACTGAAGCGTCAAACCGTACAGTTTCAGTGGCGCAATAACGGCTATAACAACTTTGAACACTTCTGTAGCGCACTGAAGTCTCGTAAGCGCAAGCAAGTATTAAAAGAGCGAGCACAGATTGCAGCGCAACAGTTGCAAGTACAAGTGCATCCAGGCCGGGAAATTAGCCCCGAGTTAATGCATGCAATGATCCGCTTTTACCAGCAAACTTACCTCAAGCGCTCAGGCCATCTGGGCTATTTAACTGCAGACTTTTTCACCCAGCTACTAACGCTAATGGCTGACCATTTGGTCATTATCAGCGCTTGGCACCAAGACACCATCGTCGCCGCAAGCCTTTATCTGCGCGACCAGCAAACCTTGTACGGTCGATATTGGGGTTGCGATGAGCAATTCCAGCATTTGCACTTCGAACTATGCTATTACCAAGGTATTGAATTGTGTATAAACGAGGGGCTAGCAACCTTTAACAGCGGCGCTCAAGGGGAACATAAAATCGCCCGTGGCTTTGCGCCGACTTTCACCCACTCCTGCCATCGCTTTTGTGACAGCCCATTCACTGCCGCATTAACGGACTTTGTGGCTCGCGAAAGTGCGCAGCTGGACTTGTATAGACAACAATGCTTAGCGCTTAGTCCGTTCAAAGTGCAGTAACTGATTATTCGCAGGCATCGCTACATCATCAATCAAGGTCAGCCCCGCTTGCTTGGCTAAGGCGACCAGCCATTTTTGCTCCCTAATACCACTGCGTGGATCGCGTTGTTTGAGCATGGCATCAAACTGTGCATTGCTGGCACTGGTGAACTGACCTTGATACTTAAAAGGCCCGTAAATACATAACTGGCCATGTAATGGCAAGTGCTCACTAACCCCTGCAAAGAACGCCTCAACCAGCGCTTCGCTGACAATATGAAGGGTATTGGCAGTGAACATTCCATCTGGTTGCGATACCGGCCAAGGCTCGCCAATATCGAGAGACAATGGCGGTAACAGGGTGTCACACTGTGCCTCTTGCAGCCATAGCTCGATGCCATCATGGTTAGCAGGTAAGTCGCTGGTTTGCCACAATAAATGCGGCAATCGAGGAGCGAAAAAAGCAGCGTGCTGACCGGTGCCCGAGCCAATCTCAAGCACCTGCTCAGTATTTTTAAAAATACGCTGTAATTGCGCCAATATTGGCGCTTTATTGTTTTCACACGCCTGTGAAAAAGGTTTATTGATACCCATCTTCAGCCAAAGTATGTAGGAAGAAGCTAAACTCAAGGGCTTTCTCTTGCAGGCTTTTGAATCGCCCAGAAGCCCCACCATGACCCGACTCCATGTCGGTTTTAAATAACAATAGATGATTATCGGTTTTGTACTCGCGCATTTTCGCAACCCATTTCATCGGTTCCCAGTACTGCACTTGTGAGTCATGCAGCCCAGTGGTTACCAAAATATGGGGGTAATCTTGCGCCTTGATATTATCGTACGGAGAATAAGCCGCGATGGTTTGATAATCGCCCTCATCGTTGGGGTTACCCCATTCATCATACTCGTTGGTGGTCAGCGGAATGCTCTCATCCAGCATGGTGGTCAGCACATCAAGGAAGGGCACATGACAGCCAATCGCACGATATAAATGCGGAGCTTGGTTAATGACCGCCCCCATCAGTAGGCCACCGGCACTGCCGCCGCTGGCGAACACTTTATCTTCGGCACCATAGCCCTTGGCAACCAGCGCCTCGGTAACATCAATAAAGTCATTGAAGCTATTTTGCTTATGCTTGAGCTTGCCTGCTTCATACCATTGCCGGCCCAGCATCTCTGAGCCACGAATATGCGCAATAGCATAGACGAAGCCAAGATCGAGTAAACTCAGGATGGTGCTAGAAAAGCTTGGATCGATGGTAATGCCATAGGCACCGTAACCGTACTGTAACAACGGATTGCTGCCATCGCCTTTAAATAAATCACGACGGTATACCAGAGAAACAGGCACTTGCTCACCGTCACGCGCAGTGATAAACAAGCGTTCGCTGGCGTAGTCATCGGCATTAAACTCACCCACCACCTGCTGCTGCTTCAACAAGGTTTTCTCACCCGTGACCAAATCAAACTCAAACAAGCTACCCGGCGTTGTTAAGCTCGAATAAAACACCCGCGCCTTGCTCACATTCGGTTCGGGATTCATGGCCACACCGGCAAAGTAACAGGGGTCGGCAAATTGCAGTGGCATCGGCGACCCCGTCGCCATGCCTTGGCGGTGCTGGTACACCACAAAGCCTATCTGTCCTTGCTGGCGTTCGGTGAGCAACCAGTAGTGCTCAAACAGCTCGACACTCTCTAACAGCACATCCTCGCGGTGGGCAACAAGCTCTTGCCATTGCTGTAAGTCGGCTAATTGCGCGGCAGTGGCTTGCATAAAGCGGAAGTTCTTCGCCTGCCAATTGCTGACGATATAAAAGTGTTCACCTAGCTTATCAATATCATACAGGTGCCCTTGGGTGCGCGGCAGTAGCTCCGTTACTGGAGCACACGGGTTATCGGCATCAATAGCGAAGGTATGGCTGGTTTCTGTGGCTTCTAAATCGATAAAGATCAGGCTCTCGTCACGGCTTTTGCCCAGCCCCATGTAAAAGCTGCGGTCATTCTCTTCGTATACCAGCACGTCTTGCTCTTGCGCCGTACCTAAGCGATGACGAAACACCTGATAACCCAGCAGTGTTTGTTCATCTTTACGCACATAAAAAACTGTTTGGTTATCGTTGGCCCAGACTACCTGGCCCTCGGTGTTAGTGAGGGTGTCGCTAAGCAGCTCACCGGTAGCGAGATCCTTAAACGCCACGGTGTAGATACGTCTTCCCGAGGTATCTTCGGCATAGGCAAGAAGCTGCTCATTGGGGCTCACTGCCACCTCACCTAAATCATAGAAGTCATGGCCTTGTGCAAGCTGATTAACATCCAACAGTAGGGTTTTATTATCACCACTAAAACTGGTGGCACGAAAATGTCGGCCGTACTCTTCATCACCACTGACTTCGCTGTGATACCAGTAGGCGCCATCTTTGACCGGCACGGTATTGTCGTCTTTCTTTATGCGCCCTTTGAGCTCGACGAACAGCTGTTGCTGGCGCTGCGCAGTAGACGAAAGCATTTGCTGACAATAACGGTTTTCCGCCTCTAAGTGCGCGAGAACTTCGGGGTTTTCACGCTTATCGTCACGCATCCAATAGTAATCATCTTGGCGCTGCTGACCATGGTGGGAAAGTAAGTGGGGAACCTTTTTGGCGATGGGTGCTTGCACAAATGACCTCAATACACTGAAACTGAGCCGTCAGTGTATCATTTGCTCAACAGGGCGACTATTCCTCTACTTCTTGCCAAGCTGTTTGCCAATTTAAGCCAACGCCTGGTTCGTATTGATCGTGGTTTTTACCACCCAAACGACACAGTTCGGTATACGGCCAAGGCTTGCAACGGTACACCTTACCAGTCGCTAAATGCAGTACTCGGTCACCAGCGCGATAGGACTCGTGGTTAACAGGAAAAATGTGATCATAGCCGGAAGCCATTTCTCCTACCTGATCTTGGCTTTTAGCTACACAGTTATAATTAATGACTACCTCAGTAATGCCACAGCGACTACTTGCATAAATTTCATTACCACGATAGCCAACAATCAATCCTTGCTCGGTCATGCGCCCAGCCTGCATTAAAGGGATATGAGTGTTAATGTATTGCGCCACTTCACGGGACCAATTCTGAGGTTCCCCTTGCTGGTCCGATTCAATATTGATGACAAAACTGAGATCTTTGACTAGCCCTTGGGTGTCGTATACTTCTACTTCAACCACGTCGCCACGAAACAACTGGGTATGGCTACTAAGCGTGCCCACGCTGATCCATTCACTTTCGGGTAAAGACTTCACCATTGCAAACCTCACAATTTGGCTTTCCTAAACAAACCAGGTAGCAACCCAATAAAACTTAATTAAAACTTAAAGGTAACTTAATTTTTAACCAGCTGAAAGATTAATATTCTACTTTCACCCTTTGCCATAGCGCAATAAAGTATTGGTTTATTGAGGCAATATAATACTTTGATACTAAAAAAGGGAAGTCTCCTTCCCTTCTATTAGTTGCTTACGCCTTTGCCGCTTTTGGCCTGCGACTGAATAACTGCCAGAACTTAACAAATGCTCGGCGCACGTCAGCGAGTATCATATATAAGCAAGGTACTAAAATGAGTGTCAGTAACGTTGCGTACATTACCGCAAAGCCTAATGCTACGGCCATAGGGATGACGAATTTAGCTTGTAGGCTGGTTTCGAACATAATGGGTAGGACACCGGCAAAGGTAGTAATCGACGTCAGGGTAATAGCACGAAAACGGGCGCAGCCACCCTCAACCACTGCCCTGGCCGTGCTGTGTCCTTCACGACGCGCTTGGTTGACAAAGTCAGTCATTACCAATGAGTCATTGATAACCACACCGGCGGCGGCGATTAGGCCGAAGAAAGACATGGTACTGAGGTCAAGACCGAACCAAAAATGCCCCCACAATGCCCCTGTTAAGCTGAACGGGATCACCGACATCACAATGAATGGCTGGCTATAACTCTTCAGCGGCACGGCCAAAAGAATATAAACAATGATCATTCCCGCAATGAAAAACAGCATTTGCTCATTTGCCTGCGCTTGCTGCTCTTCAATGGAGCCGCCAAGCTCAGTTTTAACCGAGGGAAAGTCCTCTTTTAGCTGTGGCAGTAGGTCTTCTTTAATGCGTTTAACAACGGCTGTCGGCTCCACCATTTCTTCATCGATGCTGCCATACACATAGACGGTGCGGTAACCACCCTCGCGGCGGATATAGCTCACACCCGGGCGCTCTTGAAGTTCAACCACATCACCTAACATCACTTCTTGACCGCTAGGAGTCATCACTACGGTGTGTTTTAACGATGAGAACGCCTCGCGCGTAAGTTTAGGGTAACGCACCATCACCCGTACTTCTTCACCATTGCGGATCACCCGTTGCGCTTCACCACCATAGAAACTTGCCCCAACTTGATTAGCAATATCTTGCAAATCTAGACCCAAGTCATAGGCCACTGGCTTGAGACTAAGCTGCACTTCCTTGCTTGCTGGGTCGATGGTTGAACTAATATCAAACAATCCCTTTTGCTGTTGCAGCATTGAGATAAACTGACGCCCAGCGGCATTAAGCGTATCGATATCGGAACCAAATAGTAGGTAACCGAATTCGCCGTCCCCTCCCGGGTTACCGTTGACATCATCTTGGATAGTCAGTGATTTAATGCCGGCTATTTCTGGCATAGCTTCGCGCCAACGGCGCGACAGTTCAAAGGCGTTATAAGGGCGAATTTCCTCTTCAACGAGTGGCGCCAATACTGTGGCTTCCGTGCGGCCTTGGTTAAACACCAACAAATCACGCACCATTTTTTGCCCAGCTTGTTGTTCGGTTTCGCGATCAACTTCACGCACCATGGCTTCAATTTTTTGCACCGCTCGGATAGTTTGCATGTCCGAGGCATTATCGTTCATCTCGATATTAATTTGCGGGAAGTCATGCGGCACTTTTGGTGTAGGAACCATGCGCACATGGTTGCTGGCTATAAGTGTAAAACTGAGCACTAACATACCGATGAACCCTAATAGCACCACCCAACGCCACTCGATGCACTTTTCTACCGTGCGTCGGTAAGGGCCATTAACGAAAGCAAAGAATCGAGTGTTAAAGCGTGTTCTGAACCCATCTTTTTTAATAGGTGGGAACTTAGTATGAGCGATGTGCGCAGGTAAAATCAGCTTTGATTCAATCAAGCTAAACGCCAAACACGCCATCACTACCACGGCGATACCGAAGAAGAAGGCTCGTTCAGGACCACTTGATAATGTAAATGGCGCGAATACCGCCATCGTAGTAAGCACCCCAAAGGTCGCCGGTGTGGCGACACGTTTAGCGCCGCGCACCACATTTTCAACGCCACCGCCTTTTCTCTCAATTTCGGTATAGGCACTTTCGCCTATGACAATGGCATCATCCACCACGATTCCAAGTACCATGATAAAGGCGAATAACGATACGATATTGATACTAATGCCAAATAACGGCATGGTCATCAGGGCACCCAAGAAACAGACTGGTAAGCCTACCATCACCCACAGAGCCAATTTAAAACGTAAAAACAAGCTCAACATAATGGCCACCAAAATGGCCCCTTGGAACAAGTTTTTCAGCATCATGTCCAAGCGCGCATTGAGGTAGTAAGTCATATCCATCAAGGGTACAAGACGCACTCCAGAGGGGAGCGACTCATTCTTACTGTCGATATAGGCTTTAACCGATTCGGCCACGGGAATCATATTTTGTTCTTTGGTTGCTTTCACGCTGAGATAAATGGCGTTTTTACCATTGAACTTGAAATAACGCTCACCCTCGGTGAAACCGTCTTTTATTACCGCCACATCTTGCAGTAAGACCTTAGCGCCATTAGCACCGACTTTCACGGGAATAGAGCGGAACTCCTCACCAGAGTATGACTGCGCCTCTACACGCACAGAGATAATGCCGGCATCGGTACGTAATTGACCAGCGGAGAAGTTAGCCGAATAACGTCTTACCGCACTAGCCACATCATTAAGTGTGAGGCTATAACGGCGCAAAGTATCAGGCTTGATTTCAATAGCAATCTCATCGAGTGGCACATCGTTTTGCACCAACGACACATTGCTTAGCTGTAATAACTCATCCTCAATGTTATTGGCTATAGGCTTGAGTTCTGTCAGAGGTAAATCAGCCACCAAAGACATGCCTATGACATCTTGGCGGAACTCTACTTGGCTAATGGTGACAGGCTCCATTCCCGCAGGAAAGGTCGCGATGCCATCAACACGCAGCTTAACTTTATCTAAAACATCGGTGAGCTCAACATCTGGGTCTATCTCTAACTGCGCGCTTCCTGAGTTGCGAAAGGCACGATACACCCCTTTTTCGATTTCAGTTACATCCTTAAGTGACTCTTCAATCTTGATCAGGATGCTTTCTTCAATCTCTTGTGGTGACGCCCCCGGGTAATTAGCCTGAACGGTGATATAGTTGACTTCAACATTGGGAAACATCTGCCGCTGGATGGTCATGTAACTCACGATACCCATAATGATGATGAATAACATCATCAAGTTGGCAGCCACAGGGTTATTGGCAAAGTAAGCGATAATGCCGGTTTGTTTTTGCTGTTGCATTATCGGCTCCTACAGTTGATCCGTCGTCTTGGGGCTATTTTCAGAGCTACTTACAGCTCCGGCAATACGCACTTCCATGCCTTCTTGCGGGTACTCAGGCAAAGTGACAACCACACGGTCGTCAGCATCAAGGCCACCACTGATCAGAAAAAACTCATCTTCTTCACGTACCACTTTGACTTGTCGAGGTTGCAGCAGGTTGTCTTTATTCACCACCCACACCGTCTGGTTATTCACCAGCTCTTGCGGCAGACGGAAAATCTCTTTCAAAGTTTGTCCGGCGAACTGCACTTGCACATAGCTGCCAAACTTCAGCTTAGGCAATTGCCCGTGCATAGCGTAGGGATCGTTAACACGCACCACCAAGTTACTCATACGCGTAGCGCTGTCGACCACGCCTAAATCGCGATCGATCACGGCACTGCGAGTGAAACCGTTTAAACCCTCCCGGATAATGGTGGCCGGCGTGCCAGCAACACGCTGTGGTAAAAAGGCACTGTCAAAACCAGCCACGGGGACAATCACTTCCGCCGTCTCGATATTGTTAAGTTCAGCTACTTGGCTACCCACAGAAACGAACTGTCCTTGGCCTACGTTTCGGCTGATCACTAAGGCATCGTAGGGGGCGCGGACTTCGCAGTTGTCTAAATCACGCTGAGCACGCTTTAACGCTGCTTCTGCTGATTTTACAGCAGCTTTGGCGCTGAGCACCTGGGGTTCACGCAGGAATAATGCTGAACGTTTTACACGCGGCGTACGGGCAGCTTCGTCTTTAGCGACGTCTTGTTGTGCTTGTTCTTCAATTAATGCCGCTTGGGCCCGAGCAAGCTCTGCTTCGGCTTGTAATACCGCCGCTTCATAGTTGTCTTTTTCAATAGTGAACAGCAGCTCGCCACGCTCAACAATACCGCCTGCAACAAAGCGTTCGTTCCAGCTTATCACCTCGCCAGTAACCTGCGCGGCAAGCTGAGTGCTTTCAAGAGGCCGAACCTCACCATATGTGGATAGCAACACTTGATGATCGTTGGCCGCAAGCTGCTCTACCTCAACGACTGGGCGTGTATCAACTTGCTTGGTCTCATCTGGCTTCTTTGCCGACACAATAACAGTGGCTCCAGCAAGCCCCGTTACTAACACGACTCCCAGCGCCACCAACAACTTTTTCAGTACCTTGTGCATACCCACTTACCTTGATAAATCTATACTCACGTTATATTAACAAGTTGCCGTGTATAAGTAAGGTGACATTTGTAAGGAAGTATTACTACTTTGCAGTTTCTTTACACCACGGCACCACCTGTAGCCATGACCAAGAATACGTATCAACGAGATGGAGAGATTAGACGACTTGAATGGGCGACAATAGAGGGCATAAAGTGGGGTATTTTAACGATGAAAAAGGCTGCATACGGGCAGCCTTTTTTACTTCGAACTTATGCCATAGCAGGACGATGACGGTAATATTGAATACAGGCTAATTGCGCTGCATTGGTCAATAAGATCATCACAAAGTTAAGAATATGCGACACGCTGGGCGCCGCCATATAAAGTTCAGCCGTCAGACCAAAGCACCCTGCCAAAAGCTGCAACATAAAATAGCGCGCACTCAAGTTACTAACATCACCACTGCGCAAAGTTTTATAGGTTTGTGGCATAACGCGAATTGAGCTCATAACCAGACCAACATACGTCAGAGCGATAAGCAGACTATCGGCATCAACGTAAGGGCTAGCCAATAAAGAGAACGGCGCCACGCTGAATAGTAGCATGTACAATAATTGCTTACGCTGCTTGGCTGCGGCATCGTAACGAAGAAAATAGTACAAAATAAGGCTACTGAGCATACCGGTCACCACAAAAGGTAAAACCATATAGTAACGCTCAAAAAATAGGTTGAAGGCAATAAAGTAAATACTTTGTGCTACGCCAAAACTCATCATAAGCAAAGAAAGCCCAGAAACACTGCGGTTTTTGCGAACTTTATTTAGCATCGGCATAAAGCTAAAAGCTAAGATAAAAGACGAAATAATGGGCAAATACTCAGTCAAAGCAACCTCTTTTGTTAAACTAATCGTTAAAATAGAAAACAGGCCGTTAATAAACAAATAATTAATGTAAACTCATGATTATTAACAACTTTTTGAAGGCGCGCATTGTATAGATGCTAGCCAACTAAGCAATAGCAATACGGCACTCAACGCATCATGCAAACGTAAAGATATAATTACATTTTCAGCTTATGTTTACGCTTAACGCGTATGGTTGTATTATTTTTGATAATCGTTATTATTTGCATAACCGTCAGAAAGCTCGCTTAGTCCCATGCGTAAAACCCTATTTAAAATTCATAGCTGGTTAGCTCTTGCTGCCATGCTGCCACTACTGTTGATCAGTATCACTGGTGCTATTTTGGTGTTTAAAAGCGAAATAGATGGCTGGCTAATGCCGCAAAAACATTTTGCCGTCGCCAATACTGAGCAGCGGTTGTCGCTTGATACGCTCACCGAGCGCATCGAACAACGTTATCCAGAACACGTTATTGCTGCGTGGGAAGTATTTGATAATGACACTGCAGATAGAGTGTACACAATCAAAAAAGGCACCGAGGATTGGTACAAGTTCCACGTCAATCAATACAGTGGCGAGACACTTTCTGAACCTGTTAGCACCACACATTACATTACCGATTTCTTGGTAGAACTACATTACACCTTTATGCTCAATGACTTGGACTCCTTACCAGGACAAACAGGAACAGTACTGGGGTTTTTCTTCGCACTATTCTTACTGGTGTTAGGGGTTACGGGACTTATCATTTATCGCAAATTTTGGCGTCGTTTGTTCACTTTACGCTGGCGAGCAACGCTGCAAATTGTGCTCAGTGACATTCATAAAATGACGGGGGTTTTTGGCTCTCCCATTCTCATTATTTTGGCGATCACCGGGGGCTACTTTAACTACGCTGTGTGGTATCACGAAGTAATTGAACATGCCGATGAAGAGCACCCTGTGGTGATGAACAAACAACATTCGGCAAACTTATCACTGCAGTCATTAATGGACGACAGTCGCACACAAATTGACAGCTTTAAGCCAACTTTTATCACGTTACCTCATGAGGGAGATGACCATATTACCTTTTGGGGAGAAGTCGACAGCAGCAATCCGCTTTTCAGTGAATACGGTAATATGGTGACTTATAACCGTGACACAGGTGCCCATATGGGCAACTGGGATATCCGTGAGGTAGCATTTGGTTGGCAATTAATCGATAGCTTTCGCAAGTTACACTTTGGCTATTTTGCCGGTCTTGTTAGCAAAGTCATCTGGGCGGTGATCGGTTTAAGCCCAGTTTGGTTGGCGGGCACAGGGTTTTACTTGTGGTATGTGCGAAGACGCCGTAAGAAGGCTTCGAAGCGTAACCGTCGTACACAAACACAACACAAGCGAGCTTATAGCTAGGCAAGAAAGCCATTAGAACCAAGCGCGCTGGTCGGTTTCGATATGAAATAACAGTCGATCGGCCAGCATCCGTGCTTGCTGCTCAGGCATAAATGGCAAGGTGAGGCGCTTTGACGCAAACTGAATACTAATGGTTGCGACCTGTGCTTTGGCCATTAATGCTGTTTGCACCACGCTGACCTGCTGCGCTTTAAAGAGCTCACACACCGTGAGCACACTGCCAATTAGGCCACTGCGATGGATTAAAAACTCCTGCCCTTGATGACTGACTAACTGCCAGCCAAGACGCTTGTATATACAATAATGGGAAAGCGCTAAAGGCAGTATTAACAGCGTCAACGCAATGAACGCCCAATGTAAAAAAGCCGCCAATGAACAACTCACTGTAGCTAATGGCAATGCGGCAAATAAACCGACGCGATGCCAAAAGTAGCGCCGAGATACCGGCTGCAAATCACTGTCATAGTTAGCAAACCAAGGAAACATCGTTGCCATCATCTGGGTCATCTGCGCATGCGTTAACACCGGCAATAACAGCGATTGCTTATCCTGCTGATGTTTCGGGCCGAAGGTAGCCACTTGCGCAAAACTCAGGGTATAACGGCGCAATAATACCGCGACCCAGTTTTGCTTAATGGTCGCGCTTTGCACCTTGGTAAAACGCATGCTGAGTTGCTGGCGCTCTAACAACCCAGCAACTCGACGAAAACGGGCCTGCTCGATAAAAAGTTCAAAATTATAAAACCGTAATAACGCCATGATCACTGAACCACCGACAGTAAGTATCACTGCGGCGATAAGCAAAGTGATCAGGGTTAACTCTTCAGCGTATGCAGCCAAGAGGTCGTGAGCATTGAAAAAGGCATCTAAATTAGCGATCACCACTTGCTCAAATAGTCCATCGACCATATTCACAATAGGCATAAGGGCCGCTAGCGCCAGCAATGCCATATTCGACATTAACCCATATTTAGCCACTTCATGGTTCGGCAATGCTAAATCAGCCGAGGTTACTGCTTGAGTCTCTTGCTCTGTATCAGCCCCCACTTCATCACTGCGCTGCTTCGACGCTAAAATAAAGCGACGTAGTTGCTGCGCATGGGCATTACTCAAAGCGGGTAAGACTATCTCTTTGTCACTGCTACCAGCAGCGTCAAACTGGCAGTTTGTTCTTCCGAGGGGGGCAAAGTAAAAAGGCGTGGCAAGGTTAATATTTTGCACCCGTGTAAAACGTAACGCCAGACGCTCTTTAGTAAACACACCTTTATGAAGCAACACTTGAGCATCGCCTTGCACCCGAAAACGAAATGTTGCGTAATAAGCACAGCCATACGCAACTAATGCCAGCAGCGCGATTCCTCCACCCCATGTTGCCCAAAATATCTTACGTTCAACATTTACAACAAAGAGCACCAAGACCGGCAACATATTTAAGAAGCCATCAGCGATAAGTCGGTAACCGGTATTCACAATGAAATAAAGAATCGCCCATGGGCTCAAGCGCTGCCACTGCTGCGCTGGTTCAGCCGTATTACTGCTATTATTGCTCATCGTTGTGGTACTGCTGTATGACGTCGCGCAGGGCTTGGTTTTGTTGATGATGCAGCCCACTCATGGTTAGATCGGCAGCAAAGCCACCGGCACTAAATAACTGCAAGGTACTTACAGACCAGAGCCGCTCAAGTGGCCCATGATGAATTTCACTGTGCTGAATACGAGCAAAAGGAAGTAGGGTGGTTGTTCGCCAAATAACCCCCCGTTGATACATCACATCATGCTCGCGAATAGCATAGCCGCTATGACGATAAGTAAGGTACTGCCAGAGTATGTGTAGGCATGCATAAGCTGGGAGAACGTAGGGCAACCAAGGCCGCAAAGCGGCAAAATCAAGCGGTCGCAAATAGGCAACAGCGGCTGTAGCAACGAGCAACCCCACTAACCACAATAGCGCCCGTGTTAGGCGGTAGCCTAACGCCGCTCCCGGCAAAGGTTGCAATTGCACGGTTTGGTGCTGTGGCAGGTGCTCAATCTGCTCATTACTAAATGACGAGCCCATAGACCGTTACTAGCCCCAGCGAATAATGGTTGCTAGCGTATGGCTTTGCTGCGCCGCAAGTTCCACTTTATCGTCAAGCACATTTGCGGCCTCTAAACACAGCATTTTGTGGTATTCGTCGTCTGCAAAGTTCGATAACCGCTGAGACTTATCTACCCAGGGGTTCCATAAAACACACGAACGCGAGTTTGCCCGGGCAACCTCAATGGTGCCGTCAGGGGTGCGAATACGCTGCAATGGCTGTGCATCACTGTAGACCATATCGGTTTCACGGCCAAAGTGAACCACTTCTTGTTGCTCAAAGGGCCCTTCACCAAACTCGATGTACTGTGCCCCCTGCAGGCCGTCTACGGATGTTTGCGTAATATCTGGGGTCGGTAAGTAGCTATGCAGTGCTTGTGTTAGTTGCACTGGGCTGTCACCTAAGTTGGTGTTAGTCAACCGTACCTCGAGCTGTTTATCGCTCAGTACATATTCAACCTCTAACTTGGTGTTGTGAGGCCAGTAGGTTTTATCCACCTGCGCCATCGGCAAAGACAAGCTGATGCGAATGGCGTCTTGTTCTTCTTTTACTTCTTCTGCACGCCATAACGATACTCGAGCCACACCATGAATGGGCCATTCGGGATTTTGATGCACTCCAAACCAAGGCCAACAGATGGGGATCCCGCCACGAATACTTTTGCCCTCTTGGTAATCCTCCTCGCTCGATACCCAAATAAGTGGTTTTTGGTTAGCTGGAGCGTATTCGGTCAGTTGTGCGCCTTGAAGAAAAATACGGGCTTGGCACAAGGGTGAATTAACCTGTAAGTATTCTAAACCCGACTCACATCGAGCAATAGTAACACTAGGTGAAAGCTGCATACTTCGTTCCTTCTTAAAAAAGCCAATGCAGCTTCACCATACCCAAATAATCATAATTAAGTAAATATATCGCGAAAATAATTCATCTCGCGGTCATGTTTTTACTTTGCATTTAGGTTTTAAAGCGCCCAACTAGGGCGGCCAATTGTTTCGCAAGCGCATCTAAACGCTGGCCACTGCTGTCTGTTTTAGTCGCCACCTCACTGACTTCATCAGCGGCGGTTTTAATCTCTACAACATTACGATTAATGTCTTCCGCCACGTGCTGCTGTTCCTCTGCAGCCGTCGCTATCTGCGTATTGAGATCACTAATATCCATCACTGAGCGATTAATCTCCACAAACTGCTGTTGCGCCGCATTGGTTTGCTCAACAGTTTGGGTGCTGCGAGCCAAGCTTTGATTCATCTCCCCCGCTACCCTCTCGCTCATCGCCCTGAGTTTATCCAATTGCGTGGCTATTTCTTCTGTCGATTGCGAGGTTCGTTGTGACAGCGCTCGCACCTCATCGGCAACAACGGAAAAGCCGCGTCCATGCTCGCCGGCACGGGCCGCCTCAATTGCGGCATTGAGTGCTAATAAGTTAGTTTGCTCCGCAATGGCGCGAATAACATCCAAAATGGAGGTAATACTTTCGCTCTCTTGTGCAAGCTGGGTAATGTCACTCGCCGCCGAGGTAATCGCCTGCGACAACTCTGTGACACTGGCCACAGCTTCGGTAATGACTTCTTGCCCTTGCTCGGAGGCATCGCGTGTTTGCTGCGCTAAATCGGCAGCATTGGCACAACTTTGCGCCACTTCATTTGCGGTTGCCGCCATTTCGTTAATGGCCGTGGCAGCCATTGCAAGCGCCTGCTGCTGCTGATCAGTATAACCATTTAAGCTACTCGAAAGTGACAGCGAATGTGTTGCAGCCTCATTCACTTCTTTCGCGGTGTCATTTATTTGTGCCACTAACTTGGCAATAGAAGTTAAGAACACATTGAAGTTCGCTGCCAAAGCACCCGTCTCATCCTTCGAGCTTACTTGCAGCCGCTGGGTAAGATCGCCATCGCCTTCGGAGATATCCTCTAAGCCTTTGCTAACAGTAATAATTGGGCCGCTGATGAGCCCTGCTATGGTATTACCTAACAACGCAAATATCCCAGCAAGTACCAGGCAAACGATTATAATCGTCCACGTCATGGCGTTGGCCGCCGCCATCACCTCGCTTTGCGGCACTAAACCAATGAACTTCCAACCTAGCTGTGGCGAGGTATAGAGGTGGGCATAGTAGTCCTCACCGGCCAACGTCACTTCAAAGTCGCCATTACGGCTTTGCGCCAATTCGCTAAAAGCGCCGTTGCTGACTTGGGAAAATTGTTTAAAATTATGCTCCGGATCTTTAGGGTTAACTAATACCGTGCCACTATCTTCTACCAGCATGAGGTAACCCGACTCACCTAAAGTGATTTTTTTAACCATATCGGTGAGTGCCTTTAACGACACATCCATCCCTTGCACGGCCACGACTTGCCCGCCTTCTTTCACCGCTTTTACGGTGGACACGATCACCGTATCATCAGCAGCCCAATAATAAGCATTGGTGCGCACCGTCTCTCCATTGGCATTTGCGCCATGTTGATACCACGGACGTTGGGTCGGGTCGTAGCGAGGGCCGACGGCTGATTGTGGCCACTGAATATAGCCGCCCTCTTGATTGCCCATATACACATAGGCAAGGCCGGGATGGGTTTCGCCAAAATGGCTAAACAACGTAAACGCCTGTCGCTCAATTTGCGAGCCAGCTAGCGCATCAAGTTCGCTGCTGGTGTCACTGTTTTTATACAGAGTGACATCCGTGGTTGCTGCCAACACTTTGGGATGTGAGGCGAGAAAGTCCACATCTTTCACAACCTCGGCAAAAAACGAACTGAGGCCTCTATCAATCTGGATGACTTCGCGATTGGTTAAGTCTTGAAAGTTACTCAGCGCTTGGTCACGCGCTTGATTAATAACAATAACAGCAATGATACCCAGAGGTAGAATAATTGCACTGACAAAGGCCAGTAATAACTTGCTTCTAATACTCATAGTTGTATTGCGCTAGGTAATAATGATTAACTTTAGTTTCAATAGCCTAAACTCGCCACGTTTTTATAAACCTTAAACGTAACGGTTTTTATCAAGGGGGTGTAGTCCGCTTGGTATTTAAAGGTATAATGGCTGCTTTAGTCAGTTGGAGGTTGGAAATGCAAAAGTATGACGAGTTATTAATTGCCCTGCGTAAGGTCATCCGCGCCATTGATCTGCACTCCAAACAACTGAACAAAACCTCCGGCCTCACTGGCCCACAGCTACTAATTATGCATGAAGTGGCACAAACCGACGGCATCACGGCCAGCCGCATTGCCCAAAATGTGAATCTTAGCCCAGCAACAGTCACCAATATTTTAGATAGGCTAGAGAGTCGAGCGCTGGTAAGCCGCGTGCGCAGCCAACTTGATAAACGCCGAGTGAGCTTATATTTGACCGAGCAAGGCAAAGCGCTGCTTGATCAGGCACCACAACCACTTCAAGATCACTTTATCGAGAAGTTCAGCAGCCTCTCTGAATGGGAACAAACTCTGCTACTTTCGTCGATGCAGCGCATCGCCGCAATGATGGACGCAGATAACATAGATGCTTCTCCGCTACTGGAAGTGGGTGCAATTACCCGTCAGGTTGACCCTGGAAAATCAGAATAACTCTAATATTAGTAAACACTTACACATTTCCCCAAAACGGTTCCTCTTGCTACACTAAAGCACGGTTTGGCATAGAGGGGTCGTATCTAGGATGATCCCTTAGCGCCACTGGCCAGTATTTAATCTGGTTAATCAACTTCGAAAAATTCAAATACTTAGTCTAGGCTAAGTGATTATGGCAACAACATAGGGCAATTATGACTACGTTCAAGAAGACCGCATTGGCTCTTGCCATTACCTGTGTTTCTGGCACCGCAATGGCGAACCCAGAAATGGAGGCAATGAAGGAGCAACTGGCACAGTTGCAAAAGCAAATGCAGCAGTTGCAGAAAAAGCTTGATGCCGCTGAGCAAAGTGCAGAGCAACAAGCACAGCAGCAAGAAGAGATTAATACCCGTATTGCTCAACAAGAACAGCAGCTTGAGCAAACAGTGGCGATGGAAAAGAGCGTCGAGAAAGAAGATGGCATTCATGTAGGTGGTGCAGTGCGTACCAACTTCAGCCATACCTCTTACGATGATGATAATAAAAATCGTGGCGGCGACTTTGACTTCGATATCTTCCGGTTAAATTTCTCTGGCGATATTGGTGATGTCGAGCTCAACGCTGAGATTCGCTTCTTCGACTATATGACGGCGGTGAAATATGCCTATGTTGGCTACGATTTCGCAGAAGACTGGCAAGTGCAGGCCGGTATTACCAAAGTGCCTTTTGGTAATTGGCCGTACAACTCACATAACTGGTTCTTCGGCACCACTTACTACATTGGTTTAGAAGATGACCATGACATGGGTGTGCTATTTAAGCGTAAAGTAGCCGATAACTGGCAGCTCGATCTTGGCTTTTTCAAAAATGATGAGCTAGGTGGCGTTGATGGTTACGTCGATAATCGCAGTGATCGTTACTCTTATGATGTTGTTGGCTTTAGAAATGTAGGTGATGGTATCTACGCAGAGCCAACCAACCCGATTGGTGAATACAACACCTTTTCAGGTCGTTACGCTTACCACTTAGAGCATGAAGGTGGCAAAACTGAGATTGGTGTTTCTGGCTTAGCCGGTGGCCTGCATGATGGTAATGATCGTGCCGGAGATTACCAAGCGTGGGCTGTACACGTAAATAGCAACATCGGCCCCTGGAACTTCCAGTTGCAACATGGTGACTACAACTACGATATCGACAACGTCGATCGCATGGCGGTAGGTGCTTACTCCTTCTATGACAGTATTGCCGCAGAAGCCACAATGACCAACGCCAACATTGCCTACAGCCTCCCTGTTGAGTGGGGTCCGGTAACCAATCTGCAGTTTTACAATGACTACGGCATCATCTACGACAAGTCTGACAACAGCGAAGACACGTGGATGAACGTAACCGGCGTTTCTGTTGCCGCAGGCGGGTTATTCACCTACTTTGACTTAGTACATGCTAAGAATCAGCCATTTGTAGGGGGTTCTATTGCTGGTGACAGCGACGAAACAGAACGCCGCTTCAATATCAATATTGGTTATTACTTCTAAGTAGTGAGTTATTTGAAAAAGGGCCTGATGGCCCTTTTTTATTGCCCTGTGCGACCCGATGTACCGTTATTTTATTTCATCGCACCTTAGATGGGTGTGAAGTCAGATATAACTAAATCTTATTTGAATAAACGTTTAAATAAGCTTAGTCTACTTCCTACACACCAAAAGGAGGTAGCGATGAAAGAATTTACTTTACATACCCCAGAGACCGCGCCAGAAAGCAGCAAACCCTTACTAGAGAAGTCACAACAAGCTTTTGGTAGTATTCCTAATTTGCACGCAGTCATGGCCGAATCGCCACAGCTTTTACACGGATACCAAGTATTGCATGAAGCCTTTTTAAACAGCTCATTCAATAATGCCGAAAAAACAGTGGTATGGCAGAGTATTAATGTTGAACACGAATGCCATTACTGTGTCCCTGCGCACTCAGCTATTGCCAAATCAATGAAGGTAGATGACGACCTTAATCAGGCTTTGCGTGATCAGGCGCCATTAGGTGACGACAAGCTAGAAGTACTGCGTGATACCACGCTCGAACTTGTGCGTCAACGTGGTCACTTGAGCGATGAACAAAGTAAGAACTTTTTCGCTGCCGGCTATAGTCAGCAGAATTTATTGGATATTATTCTTGCTCTCAGCCAAAAAGTGATGAGTAACTACGTAAATCACCTCGCCGACACACCACTGGACGATGCCTTTAAACCTTTTGCCTAACACCATAAAAAGGGCTGCGCTTGCAGCCCTATTCGGTTTTTATATTTGCGCACCTTGATGCGCGTCGTCAGCACGCCAACCATAATGTTGCGCCAATTGTGCAGCCTGTTGAGGCACATCGGTTGCTACAAACTGCTGATGCAATACCTGAACGCCAATCATATGATTAATCACTGCATCCAACTGCACCTTCAATGCATCATCAGTGTCAGGGGCATCGTGCAGGGCAAATAAATCCGCCACAGCTTGCGGGTCTAACAGGCCTGATTGTGCTAATGCCTCGTCGCTTAGGTACTTGTCAGCTAACTGCTTCATCGCTTGCCACTTTTTCTCATCGGTGTGAGCGGGCGGCGCCATAAAAGCAAACTTTTCCCGTTTGTATAAGGTCTCCGGCAGTAACCCTTTCATTGCCTCACGTAACACGTATTTTTCTTTGTTGTCTTTTATACGCAGGTGAGGAGGGATGTTAAAAGCAAACTCGGCAAGGTGATGATCTAAGAACGCTGGCCGCGCTTCCATCGAGTTAGCCATATCGACCCTATCACCACCCCAGGTGAGAATCTGCCCTTCGAGCATGGTTTTAATCCATACATACTGCGCCTTATCGAGGGGATGACGCCCTGCTAACATATCGTTGTCAAAGGTGTCCGCAATGGCTTTGCCAGCATCGTAATCAGCTAAGGCTGTTTTGTGTTGCTCGGCCACCAACCCATCAGCGAACTCACCACAAGCCAGCCAAGGTTGTAAACAACTCGGGGTAAAACCAACTAAGCTTTCCAAGGCCTCATTCCGACACTCATTGCGCGAGAGCATCGCGCCCTTAAAGAGCTTATTGGTTTTTTGTAACATGCTCTGCCACTTTTCGCGCTCATCGGCATCCACTTCATCCATACCATAAAGGAACAAGTCGTTACGGAACGAAGGGTAGCCAGCAAAGAGCTCATCGGACCCTTCTCCAGTCATCACCACTTTATAGTTTACGTCGTTCACCTGCTGGCTCATGAGGTATTTTGCCACACCTAAGGTGTTGTAAATGGTGCGCTCGGTATGCCATAAGGTGCGCTCAAAATGACTGTAAAGCTCATCCCCGCTTAGTGACATGATGTGATGATCGGCCTGCGTGGCTTCAGCCATTTCTTTTGCTATGGGGGTTTCATCATAATCGTCGCTATCAAAGCCGATGGTGAATGCCTTGATAGGTTGCTGACTCGCCGCCGAAGAGAGCCCGAGAATCGCGCAGGAATCAATGCCACCCGACAGGTAACAACCCACTGGCACGTCTGCTGTTAAACGCAGCTGTACCGCTTCTAATAGCTTTTCGCGGACCCCTTGTATATACAACTGTTCATCGGCGTCATTTTGGTGCTCCTCAGCACGGGGAAAGTTAACGTCCCAATAGCGGTTATCCGTGATTTGCCACTGCCCATTTTGCCGTTTAAAACTGACAACATGACCCGGCTTAACTTGGTGTACATCAGCGAATGCCGTGCTCCCCGGCACCATCACTTGAATAAGCTGATGATAGAGCCCAGCACTGGAAAACTGTCGCTTAACCTTGGGGTGCGCAAACAGCACTTTTAGCTCTGAGCCAAACACCACTTCGTCTTGTGTTTGCGTGTAATACAGGGGCTTTATCCCGAAGCGGTCACGCACTAAATGCAGTGTGTCTTCTTTGTTGTCATACAGTGCAAAAGCAAACTCCCCACGCAGTTGCTCCAGCATCGCTTGCATCCCTTGGCGCTGATAAAGATGGAGCACAATTTCTGAGTCACTTTTCGATTGAAAACGAGCGCCTTGAGCCACTAAGTCGGCACGAATTCGGGCATAATCATAGAACTCGCCGTTGTGTGTAAGCATAAGTTGCTCATCACTGTTCATAAAAGGCTGTCGTGCTCGTTGCTCATTCAGGTCAATAATAGAAAGGCGGGCATGACTAAAGCCGATGCCTTTACCCCCAATACGACGGTAGCCGAAACCATCGGGGCCGCGATGGTGTTGGATAGCCGCCATATTGACAAGCAGCTGTGGATCAATGGATTGAGTTGGATCGAGATTAAATACTCCCGCTATACCGCACATGTAAAATCCTTACTAAATTAAACTGCTAGCTAAATGACATCCATCACTGTATCGGCTCGCTGCACCATACAAGTGAGAAGTGCCATGCGTAAAAATACTGCGCCTCGCGCTTGGGAGAAATACCAATTATGAGGCGTATCATCTAAACAGGTGGAGAGCTCTTCACCTCGAGCTAAAGGGTGCAAGATGATGGCGTCTTTTTTCAGCTGAGATTTGCAATTGAGGCCGTATTTTTTGCCATAGGTTTCAAAGCTATCGCCTACCCAAGCAATGGCATTGATGTACACCACATCTAGCTGAGGCAGAACCTCATCCATCTCCTTGCTGGTACGAATATGGATACCGGCATCGATGAGTTGCTGTTTTTGGCCAGAGTCGAATATGGTGTCTTCATCTTGGTCGTTGAGTAATACTATTTCATCGACAATCTCGGGGAAATGCACAAACATTTTAAGGAGACTACGCACCGTGCGCATTTGATTCGGAACGCCAACAATGCCGATTTTTAGCTGGCGAAAATCCTCATGCTCTGGATTAAGTAGCGCTGGGCACCATTTGAAAATAGTGTATAGGTCGGACATTGCTTGTGTTGGGTGTTCATCAATACCGTTACCGGCATTAATAATAGGAATACGCAGCGGCCCAACCATCTCCGCTATAGACTCATTGGCATTGTCTCGCAGTACCACACAGTCGCCGTAGTTATTAAACATCTCTGCGACATCGGCGAGAGACTCCCCTTTGGCAATGCCTGTAGAGGAGCGATCAGTAATTGACATGATATCGCCACCTAGGCGATGCCAGGCACTTTCGAATGATAGCCGCGTACGCGTACTTGGTTCATAAAAAGCACTGATGAGAATCTTCCCTTGCAGCGGCGAGCGATAGCGTGCAGGGTTACTTTCATACTTCGCAGCCAGACGAAATAGCTGCACCAAAATATCGCGGTTCAACTGATCAGCACTGATGATATGCTGATTTTCGACTTGATGGAGTAAGTCTCCATCCTCTTCAATTGCTCGTAATAACGCCTTCGGATGAGCATCACCGTAAACATCAGGGCGAGCTCTATCAAAAGCGGCTTTTTCAATGGCGAGGGCACTTACCATAATTTTCCCTTAATATGATCGCGAACAAATAAGGTCACGAGTAAAATAGGACACGACAACGCCAGCACCAGAGCGGCGTATATCAACAGAGAAAACAAACTGCTAGAGATCATGGTTGTCCTCCGTTGGTGTCTTTAGTTGCTGCCAATTAAAGGGCGTGTTATTCAGCTTGCATGCGATGATGCAAACCACCAAGGACACGGCACAGGAAATTAATGCCGCGACGTAAAAACCAATTGCAAAGTAACCAATCAACCCACTTAATGTGCCCAAGAGCATTGCTAAACCAGCACTTTTACCAATTAAGCGGCGGTAATATAAGCCAAGTACGATGGGCCAAATGGTGCTCGCAACGAACGCACCGGCAAAATTAAGCAAGGCACCAAGCGTCGCTAGTTTGGGCAGGCACAACAACCATGTAGCAATCCCTAGAATGACGATAACTCGCTTGCCGATACGCATTAACGTTTCAGAGTCAGCATCAGGATTAATATGCTTGTTATAAATATCCTGAGTAATAAGGTCAGAGGTGGCTGCTAAAAGTGAATCAAGACTCGAGGCAAGCGCGGAGAAAACAATGATAAACAGTAAAATAGCGCCCCCATAACCAAGCACATTTGCCGCCACCATGGGGCCGACCATATCCGCACTGGGAGGGAAAATACCTAAGGTTGGCGCGGCAAGGGCAATAAACCCTGTCACTATGGGTATCGGTAACCATAATAATCCGGCGGTGAAGTACGCTTTTTTAGCGGTATCAACACGAAAGGCGAAAGCCCGTGACCACCATACATTAGAGTGAAAGATCTCTCCTAAGCCAAAAAAGATGTTGTTGAACAAAAACAGTAATGCCGCAGGAAACAATAAATCCAACAGCATGGGATGCTCTGCGGCGAGGTTCTGATGCACCGTTTCCAAGCTGTAGTTATCGATCACCACACCAGCCACAATGATCACGCCAATCACGATAATCAGCGCTTGAATAAAATCGGTAGCGATCACCGCGCGCATCCCACCGAATAAGGTGTATAGCACGCACATGGTGAGAATTACAGTCATCCCCAAGTGATAATCTAGGCCACTGAGTGATTCCAGCAAAATCCCCCCTGCCATGCCTAAACTGACTAGCCAGCTAAAGGCGTAAACCAAGGAAATAATGAGAAATATGCGCCAACTAAAGCGACCAAAGCGTAAGCGAATAAAATCGCCACTGGTAAACCCTGTGGGCAACAGCCGCTTAATGCGTTGACTAAGCGGAGCAAATAACAGCAGCCCTAATGCGGCAAAGGAGTAACCTACCATCCCCCAAATACCAAATTGGTACGTCAATTGTGGCGCCACCAAAGTGGTATTACTGGTGACCCAGGTTGCCATAGCGGTGGCGGTTGCAAAGGCAAAGCCAACATTACGTCCTGCCAAAGCAAAGTCTTCATGGGATTTAATATGACGTCCAAGCCACCAGCCGAAAGCAACCCAAACGATAGCAAAAATAGCGGTGATAATGAGCGCAGTTTGCGTATCTAACATGCTACTTCCTAAGAATCCGGCGCTCGGTTATCGGCTACATAGCCCCGCATTAGCACCACGAACAAAGCGATGAAAAGCACCAAGCCAAGCGTAAATAGCGGCCAAACCAAAGTCATACTATGGTGCTGCACAACAACAGTGGCGCTGTCGCTGAGTGCTTGACCCTCTGCAACTAAATTAACGGTGTAATGACCCTCTGCCAAACCACTAATAGTAACGGCTTGCTGGCCATTGACTGCAGCTTCTATGGGAAACAGGTGGGAATCAGATTCAATATGCAAGTGCGCATTGGCTAATATTGAGGTGAGTTCTTGCTCACTAAGGGCCAAGGACGGTGCAGCACGCAACTTTACATCAAAATAGCCGGCGCTGACGTTTTGCTCTACGGGTTCAATAACAATAGGACGCTGACTCTGCGCACCAGCCACACCCCATCCCATTGCAAGCGCAAAGATGGTGAAGCTTACCAATACACACTGACTTAGTAATTTCATACTGCCGCAGGCGTCCCTAATGCGTAAAAATTAACCCTAACACTCAAATTTTTTGAATTCAAACTAAGCATTTAATTAAAAAAGTTTAGTGAAATAAGCCTAGTACATCTTTATGCAATTGCTGCTAGCCCACTTTTTTATTTGAGTTATTAGCAATCTTTGTGACTTTTTTATCGCCTTTACGCGTCGCTTTGACTAACCCAGAACTGGTTGCTTGGGTGGCAACGCAGGCCAGCAACAAGTTGGCTCCGGCCTCTACGTCATGCCAATGCGACCACTCATCAGGGGCATGGCTTATACCATTGACCGAAGGGATAAATATCAACCCCGTTTCTGTGAGACTGGTAAAAAACTGACAATCATGGCCTGCACCACTGGGCATACGTTGATAGTTCAGCCCTAGCTGCTGCGCTTGCTCAGCAATAAAGTCTGTCAATACAGGGCTGCAATGCTGCGGCGCTAACCAGCTTACCTGCTCGTATTCAAACATTAATTGATGGCGTCGAGCGATAGCAGAAAGGGCTTTACGGCAGGCTTGGCTCAACGCTTCCATGATGTGTTGGTCCATATCACGAACCACTAAAGTGAAATCCACCTCACCGGCAATAGTGTGAGCAAACCCGGGCTTTAACTCTGCTTTGCCTACGGTAATACGGCTGTACTCGGTGCCATCTTCATCAATAATACGGTTTATCTCATGGGCAAAGTCCGCCAGCCCCATAAACGCATCAGAACGCATTTCCATCGGCGCGGTGCCCGCATGGTCGGCCTTACCCACCAGCTTTACAATCCACTTAAATACACCAGAAATGCCATCAACAACGCCAATTTGTATACCGGTTTGGTCAAGCACAGGGCCTTGTTCGATATGCAGTTCAATAAAGCATTTTAAATCCTCTGGGCTAAACGCTGCGCTCAGCGCTTGCATAGGATCAAGGCCGCAACTTTTCATAGCGTCACTAAGTAGGTAGCCGTCTGCATCATGCATAGTGAGAATATCGTGCGGGGTTAATTTACCGGTCAGTGCCTGCGCACCAAACATCCCGCCAAAGCGCCCTTCTTCTTCTGCAGTAGCAACTACCCGCACAGGGTGTTTTAAGGCAACGTCATGGTGCTTCAATACCCGTAAACATTCGAGCCCAGCAATCACCCCCAAAGTGCCATCAAACATGCCCCCCGCAGGCACGGAGTCAAGGTGTGAGCCGACTACAACCGCACTGGCATTTTCTGGTCCATACTCAATGTGTACATTGCCTGCACCATCCATGTGGGTGCGAAAGCCTTCGCTTTGGGCCAAATCCATGAGCCAATTGCGCGCCTCAAAATCGGCGGCGCTAAAGCCAGGACGATAAATTCCCTTATCTTCCTCGTTATACCCGATCCGCGACAAAGTAAATAAAGTCTCTTTTAAGCGTTCGATATTAACGTTGTACATACTCCCTCCAAAAGCAGAACAGCTGTCCCCACAGTGTAGAAGAAAGCGCCTGTTTGTCAGGTGCTAGTGCTTTAATTCAGTATTTTGAAATATACAATTAACGACTATTTATGTACCTTAGACGACGTCCGCCCGGCTGGTTGACAGAATCAGTAAACCATCGACCTGATTGACTTAGGCTTGAAGTGAGCAATAAAAATAAATCAACGAATATGCTTATTCGCTATAAAAACTACTGCTTACAAGGCCTAGGGCTTGGTTTTGTTGGCCTCGGTGTCATTGGTATTGCGCTGCCAGTGATGCCCACCACCATTTTCTTTATTCTTGCCTTGGCATGTTTCACTCATTCCTCACAACGCTTGGAAGAATGGCTACTCAATCACGCGCGCTTCGGGCCAATTTTACACAACTGGCAGAGCCATAAAGTAGTGCCACATAAAGCCAAGTGGCTCGCCGCGATAGGAATGAGCATAGGCCTATATTTTATGATGCATTCCTCTGCCCCGACGTGGGCTGTTGCGATAGTTGCGGCAATTGAAGCCTTAGTATTGGCCTATTTAGCTTATTGCCCAAGCTATCCTCAACAACCTGCGCACCGCGCTCGCGCCATCATTGCAGTTGTAAGCGCTGTGCTATTCCTAGGTGGGTGTTACCTTATGGCCTGGCTAATGAATAAATTTTAGTCATCCTCTTCACATGTTCTCGCTTAAACTTTAAGCTAGCTAAGGAAGGTGTTTCGCACCGCCATTTTTTATTACTGTAAACAAGGATGTATTATGCTTAAAACCATACCGCTGATACTGGCGCTGGCAGCCAGTGCTTCGGTTGAAGCCAAAGAGGTGATTCACGCCGATGTGAAAGTGCACTATCTAGCAAGCCAAGACGGGGAGCAGCTTTGGCAGCCACTTGATACCATAAATACCCCCCGCTACCCTCTTGAACTAGCACGGGATGGAATTGCTGGCTGTGCAGTTGTAGGCTTTGATATTAGCCCTGAAGGCAAGCCTAAAAATATCGAGGTCATTGCTCGCCAGCCACAGCGTCATGCTCGGGAGCTTCGTAAAGCAACACGCGAGTACATTCGCAATTGGCAATTGCCATCCAGAGAAAGTAGCGAGGATCTGCCTATGGCTTTACGCTTCGATTATTGCATTGGCGGTAAAAACGACGAACAAGCCCAGGCTTTATGCGCTAAGGCGATTACCAAACCTTGCGCTTAGCCACGATCAATTATGCGCCACAAGCCCATCGTCATTGTGCTTATTACTGTTACAGCGATGTGGCTTGCTTGGCAGAAATTATTACCAATCGAGCAACAAACGCACGAAACCAGCACACCAAGGGTTACAAGCTCAACGAGCTTAACGGTTGATAAAGAGCCAGTGTTATCACTCAGTGATACGTCCACCTCACTAGCGAAGCCCAGCATCCATCAATGCACCAACGAATTGGCCCAGTATGAAAATCAACGACTCAGGTATTTCACCACTTTGAACTACCAGGCCCTATTACGCCAAGGGTACTCCTTAGATCAAGTCACTCTCGCTATCGCGCACTTTCTCGGGCCAAGCCATGCAACAACATGGCGCTATCAACAATTAAAAGCCAATACGCAAATGGCGCAGCGAATCGCGACTGCCAGCCAACAGTTCAGTGAAAATACCGCAACGGAGCTACTCGTTCAGCCGCACTCTCCACAACCTTGGCTACTGGAAAAGTTAGCTCATCCTTCATTCTCCCTCGCGCCAGGGCAACAGTTATATGTCGACGATATAGCCTGGCTAATTAGTAATATTGACATTTTAGATGCGCAGATTGTCACCGTTATTAAGCACTTTGATGACATTAACCTCGTCGTATCACAAGATTATGCTGATGCCTTGCGGTTAATTGATTTAGCCGCCAGATCAGGACGAACGGAGGTGGTTAAAGCCCTATTAAACAAAGGGGCCGCGCTGAGTGACGACAATTATCTGCCTTCCACATTAGAGTGGGCAATATGGGGGTTGAGTAACGCTCCACAGTCTCGTTGGCCGGATTATGTCGAGGTGATTGAGTTATTGACCAGCCAGGGGGCTAGAGCAGCATTTATCTACAACGAAAAGGGCGACATTATTGAAGCGCAGGGGCGTCGCTTTAAGTTGACCGCTGAGCGCATACAGCAAATATATACTCACCACCAACTCGATTTTGACAGCCTATGGCAAAGAGATGCTTTGCACTTGGACCTTGCTCAGCCGCTGATTCAGCAACTGCAGCAGCGCGCCGACCAGCAACTGGTTATAAGCCAACAGTTGAAGAGCCGTTTAAGCCAGTGCCCCAGTTTACTGAGAGAGTTTCGTACTGACTGGCAACCGCTCGGGTTAGCGCATGCTCTGGCACAGGTGAGTTACGAAGGCGACGTTGATTTGGCCGCGTTGAATGCTCGCTCCGTGCAACTTTACGAGTGTTACACCCGCAACCAAGCGCGCAACGCCGAGCGTACCGTTCATCACAGCCAAGCTGCAAAAGCTTATTTAAAGGTGCTGCGCAGAGAGGGGTTAGAGGCCGCCTTAGCATCGTTATATCAGCAACCACTCACCGAAGCGTTACGCCGAGATCTATTTTACGCCTCACTGAGCCGCGTCGGGGCACAGTCATTCACACGACTGCAGAGCTCACAACTGGGTCAATCCCAGCTGGACTACGTGCGCTTGCCCGCAGGTTTGACGCTACCGCAACTACGGGAGTATTTGCCGCGATTCGATAGTCACGGACATTCGCTACTGTATTATGCGATTAGCCACTACGATACCGAGCTACTAACGCAATTAGTGGCCTCTGGCGTCCCCTACCATCAAGGCATAACCGCGATGGATCCGCTTGCCCTGAGCCTACAGGGCATTGAGCTATTCGCGGGCCAAGCACCGAGCTTGCAGGTACTCGATGAGGTGATGACCTATCAGCCTCCGCTTACACCCTGGCACCGTAGTATGTTGGCACTCATCGCCCGCAAAAACCCAACACTATACAAGCAGTTGCACACTCGTCACCCACAGCTACGCCATCAAGACGCGCCACTGCCTGAGTATGACTGTAGCAGCCAGTTTTAGCTAAGCTGCTTGCCCTCACTAAAAGTCAAAGCCGATGGCCACTCGATTCCAGCCGTTAATTTGAATAATAACCGCGCATAAAGCCACTATTTGCTCAGTATTGTAGTGCGCCTGCAGTCTTTCCATACTCTCTCCAAGCTGCTCATGTTTGCCAAGCACAGTTAATGCCTCAGCCCATTGCAGCGCCGCCCATTGAGCCGCTGTAAAAGTTGATGCCGCTGGCGAGTTTAGCAATGCAGCTATCGTCGCCTCAGTAATATTGCTTTGCTGGGCTTCACTAGTATGCATGGCAATACAAAAGCGGCAGCCATTAATAGCCGATACGCGCAAACGCACCATATGTATTAACTTTGGCTCAAGTTGATGCTCTGCGGATTCGGTCATCGCCATCAATGCTTCAGGGAGTTGTGGTAATAGTTGATAAAGCTGCTGCTGAGATAGCATGGTTAGTTCCTCCTATGAATAATCACTATCAGCTTACAGCGCGCCACAGTGGAACACTTGAACGTTTACGTCATTTCATTCTTTTAAAACGAACGAAATAGCGTAATTTAACTAATTTTCATTCTCTCAAGTTAAACCTATAGTGATTACATCGCCACTGCGGTGGCACACTTTTATCGAGGAGAGAACCATGAATATCATTAACATCACCCACACCGAAGCCTTTAACAACATTACCAAGCTACTTGCTCGTTTTGCTTTAGCGGCGCTGTTTATACTCACAGGACTCAGTAAGGTTGAGTTTTACGATGCGACCGCCCAGTACATGGCAACAATGGGTGTACCCGGCGTCTTACTGCCTTTAGTTATTGCTCTTGAGGTGATTGGCGGCGCAATGGTGGTACTAGGTCTACTTACCCGCTTAACCGCACTGGCCTTCGCCATTTTTAGTATCGTCAGCGCCCTGCTATTCCACTTTGACTTGGGTGAGCAAACACAGTTTTTGATGTTTTATAAAAATATCGCCATTGCCGGTGGCTTTTTAGCTCTCGCAGCTAGTGGCGCAGGAAAATACAGCCTAGATCAACTATTACTTAAAGACCGCAGTTAACAGCACAGAGCCAGTGCCAAAGCGCTGGCTCACCCCATATACTATGGCAAAAATACTAGAAGCAACGCAGCACGATATTGGCGGCCTCACGGTCAAGCGGATACTGCCGCACCTAGAAAAGAAAATGGTTGGCCCCTTTATCTTCTTTGACCATATGGGCCCCACCACCTTTGCACCGGGACAAGGTGTGAATGTTCGCCCGCACCCACACATAGGTCTCTCTACCCTCACCTACTTATTTACTGGCAGCTTGTTACATCGCGACTCGCTAGGAAATCACGTTGAGGTAAGCCCTGGCGATGTTAATTGGATGACCGCAGGGCGCGGTATCGTCCATTCTGAACGCGAGTCGATAGAAGTCCGAGCCAGTCACCACGATATAAATGGCTTACAATGCTGGGTCGCGCTACCGCCAACTTTATGTGAAATTGCGCCTAGTTTTACACATATCAATAAGGCCGCCTTGCCACAGCGTATTGTTGATGGGGTCACCATGCGCCTTATTGCCGGCGATGCCTTTGCCATGAGTTCCCCGGTAAAAACCTACTCGCCGCTGTTTTACCTCGATATTATCGCCACGGCTCATAGCCGTATTGCGCATCCTAATCCGCTGCAAGAAGCGGCCATCTACGTTATTTTTGGCGCTGTCGAGGTAGGCGAGATCACTGCAACAGCTCATCAGTTTGTGTTTCTGCAAGAGGCGGACACCGAGCTCATATGCCAAAGTGACTGTCGCTTTATTCTGCTCGGTGGCAATGCCTTTAATAAAGCGCCTTATTTGCACTGGAATTTTGTTGCTTACAGCCGCGAGCGCATCGAGCAAGCTAAATCGGATTGGCAGCAACGCCTCTTTGCCGATATTCCCGGAGACGATAACGAGTTTATGCCGTTGTAATTAGCTTTTAGTTCAGCCACTCTAAGTGGCCTAACCGAGATTGAGTAGGATAACCTATGTTATTGATGGCCCTTATTTATTTAGGAGCAGCGATTATTGCTGTGCCTCTTGCTAAACGCCTTGGTTTGGGCTCGGTATTAGGTTATCTGCTCGCCGGTATCCTGATTGGCCCCTATGCCTTGGGCTTGGTCGGCGACCAAACCGAGGTGATGCACTTTGCCGAATTTGGCGTAGTGATGATGCTCTTTCTCGTCGGTCTAGAACTGCATCCGGCACGGCTTTGGCGCATGCGTCATGCCATCCTCGGCCTAGGTGGCTTACAAGTTACCTTAACGGCGGCAGTGCTATTTGCCCTGTGTTACTGGCTGTTGCCATTACCTTGGCAAAGCGCATTAGCCATTGGCTTAATGCTGGCGCTGTCATCTACCGCCATCGTCTTACAATCGCTCGAAGAAAAAGGCTGGTTGCGTATTGAGGCGGGACAAAACGCATTTTCGGTGCTGTTATTTCAGGATATCGCCGTTATACCCATGCTCGCCCTACTGCCACTATTGGCGTTTGCACCCACGTCCGCGCCAACGGCCCATAGTAACCTTATTGAAGGCTTGCCGGTACTGGCGCAAGTAGGTATTTCCACCACTCTTATTGCCGCAATTATTCTCGCCGGCAAGTATGTATCCGCACCGCTGTTTAGGTTTATAGCGGAAACCCGTATGCGCGAAATCTTCACTGTGTTTGCGCTGTTCTTAGTGGTGGCGATCGCTTTGCTTATGCAGCTGGTGGGGCTGTCCCCGGCGTTAGGCACCTTTCTCGCGGGCGTGGTACTGGCAGAGAGTGACTTTCGTCATGAGTTAGAAGCCGATATCGAACCCTTTAAGGGGTTATTATTGGGGCTATTTTTTGTTGCCGTTGGCGCCAATATCGACTTTGCCTTGTTGGCCGACAACTTCGCCGACGTGTTGCTAATGGTGTTGATACTCATCACCGTCAAGGCAGTGATTCTATTTGCCCTTGCCCATATATTTAAGCTCGCAAGTGGTCACAAGCTGCTATTTACCCTGGCGCTCGCTCAAGGGGGAGAATTTGCTTTTGTGTTGCTGACCACTTCTTCATCACTGCAAATTTTAACCACCGAGCAAGTCAATCTAGTGACCTTAGTGGTGGCTATTTCGATGTTGATGGCCCCCCTTTTACTGATCCTTTATGAACGCTTACAACGTCGTAGCAATAGCAATAATACACCGGCCTATGATAAACCCGAGCATATCGCGGCCAGCAAAAATGTGATCATCGCTGGCTATGGTCGCTTTGGCCAGGTCATAGGGCGCTTACTCAGCGCTCAAGGCTACGATATCACCGTACTAGACCATAGCCCTAGCCAAATCGAGTTGTTGCGACGCTTTGGTACGCAAGTTTTCTACGGCGATGCGGGCCGCAAAGAATTACTCGATGCTGCGGGTGCTGAGCATGCGCAAATGCTCGTTATTGCCATTGATGATGCCGATAAAACCTTGGCCATTATCGAGCTGGCGAAAAAACATTATCCGCACCTGAAATTGGTCGCTCGCGCACGTGATAGACGCCATGCTTACCAACTTATTGGTGCCGATATTGATGCCTTTAATCGTGAAACAGTCGACTCCGCCATTAACCTTGCCGTTGAGTCATTGCAACTACTAGGAAATAGCGAGCCCGATGCACAACGCGCCGGTGAGCTGTTTCGCAACCATGATCGGGAATCGCTATTGCAATTGGCTGAGTTATGGGGCGATGATCACAGTTATGGTGTCGCGGTACGCCAGCGTATGGACGATTTAAAACATGTGTTAGCGCAAGATAAGCAAGCACAGCAGAAACTCAATACCTGTGATAATGGTGATTGTTAAGTGTTAAGAATAACGTTAGAACAGTGGCGCATGTTTCGCGCCGTGGTGGAATATGGCGGCTTCAACCAAGCGGCCGCAGGCGTGCATAAAAGCCAGTCCAGTATCCATAATGCCGTGGCAAAAATAGAAGCCGCTTTGGGTGTGAAGTTATTTACCGTGCATGGCCGTAAAACCACCCTGACCGAGGCCGGTAACATGATGCTGCGCCGCGCCCAATACCTGCTTGATGAGGCCGCCAAGGTCGAAGCCATGGGCCATACTCTAGGTGAAGGCATTGAATCACAATTGCGTATTGCCGTTGACGAGTTACTCCCCAAAGAGCTGCTCTTCAATGTGCTTGAAACCACCAGCAGCCAGTTCCCGCTGCTGCGCATTGAGCTGTTTGAATCGGTACTAGCGGGTGCCAACGAACTACTGCAAGACAATAAAGTGGATATCGCCATCTCGCCATTGGCCAGTGATGATTTTTGTGAGGAGCTTGGCCACTTTGAGTTTATCGCGGTTGCGCATCCGCAGCACGCGTTACAGCAAATCCCCCGCGCCCTCACCTTTGAAGACCTCAAAGCACATCGGCAAATCGTGGTGCGCGATTCAGCGCTAAATGCGCAGCAAAGTTCCGGTTGGCTCGGCGCTGAGCAGCGCTGGACGGTCAGCCATTTACACACCTCTATCAATATGATCAGCAAAGGGTTGGGCTTTGCCTGGCTGCCCCGCATCGCTATTACCGAGCAGTTTGAGCAGGGCTCCCTTAAGGCGCTTAATATTGCCGGCGCAGACACCCGTACGGCGTTGTTATATCTGCTCTTTAAAGATGGCGATAATCTCGGCCCCGCCGCGCGAACATTTATTGGTGAGCTGCGCTACCGACTGATGGCAGACGAATAAGCTCGAGCTCTAAAGCAAACACATTCGTTAAAAACGAACGCTAAGTGCTTTTTTAACTCATTTTATTCACTTTTGTATGCTCTTAAACTGGCTCTATCAACATACTTTTGGAGTCTACTATGAACTATATTCGTCACGCTGAGCAGCGAGGTCAGGTTGATCTGGGTTGGTTGCAAAGCCAGCATAGCTTTTCATTCGGCCATTACTATGATCCCCAGCATATGGGCCTGTCCGCCTTACGCGTTATTAACGAGGATAAGGTGGAACCGGGCCAAGGCTTTGCCACCCATGGACACCGCGATATGGAAATCATTTCCTATGTCATTGAGGGCGCTTTAACCCATCAAGATAGCCAGGGCAATACTTTTACCCTCACTGCCGGCGAAGTACAACGAATGAGTGCTGGCAGCGGCATTATGCACAGCGAATATAACGCCTCGCAAAGCGAACATGCGCATTTCCTACAAATTTGGATTCTGCCAAAGTTTAAAGGGATCACCCCCAGTTATGAGCAACGGCGCATACCACAGCAGGGGGCGATGACCCCGCTAGTGACGCCGCAAGGTGAAGGCAACACCCTAAGCATTAACCAGCAAACGCGCTTATCGCGGCTGATGCTCACCGCGCAGCAAAAGTTTCGCTTACAAAGCGGTGCCAACCTTGGCTATGTACACATTGTCAAAGGTGCATTAACAGTCGGTGGCGCGCATTTTTCCGGCGGCGATGGGTTTGCCTTGGAGCGTGAGCAAAGCATAGAGCTACAGGCTGAAAGCGCGCTAGAAGCATTGTATTTCGAGCTGCCTTAATGGCCTTACTCACTTTTACAGTTATCGCTTTGGTGGTGGTGCTGACCGGCATTTCCAAATCCGGATTTGCTGGCGCCCTCGGGGCGTTCGCTGTGCCTCTGTTACTGCTGGTGATGCCGGCGGTGGATGCTATCGCCCTGATGCTGCCAATTTTAATTGTTGCTGATGTATTGAGCTTAAAAAGCTACTGGCGTCAGTGGCGGGGGGATTTAATTACCCAGCTATTACCTGCGGTGATAGTGGGTGTGATTGTCGCGCAGTGGCTTATTACTGCAATCGATGGACGCTGGTTAAGCGCGGCCATCGCCACTTTTAGTGCAGGGTTTGCGATTCGCAGCCTATTTTTTGCTAATACTCGTTATGCGTTGTTGGCCAGTCATTGGGGAGCGAAAGCAATGGGCCTGCTCTCTGGTTTAGCCAGCACCTTGGTTCATGCCGGCGGCCCACCACTGATTATGTACTTTAATGCTAAAGCACTGCCGCCCCGCCACTATGTTGCCACCGCCGCCGCCCTGTTTGCACTGATGAATGGCGTAAAACTGATTGCCTTTAGCAGCCAAGGGTTGTTAACCCTCGATATCCTGCTGCTCGCCCTGGCTTTCTCCCCTTTGGCGCTAGTGGGTAATTGGCTGGGGGTCAAAATTCGGCAAAAGTTCGACGCCCAGCGTTTTGTGCGGATGATGAATGGGTTACTGCTGTTACTGGCCGCCGTGTTATTTATTAAGCTCATGCTCAATTAACAAAGCCACAGCAATGCTGTGGCCTAATGTTATAGATACTTTAGCCACCACTGATGATGCGTGCGCTTGTAATCGCTAAACCACTTCACAGGCAAGTAAAGAGCCACGGCAAGCACCACAGCGATAAGCCATATCCAAGCAATGTGATTAACACCCACATACTCGCCCTGGTTATTTCCCACCAGCCAATAAGCAGCTTGGTACAATGCCAGTAACACGTACAAATGGACGACGTAAAAGAACATGGGTACCGAACCAAAGGTACGCAACATGTTGGTGACGCTTCCCAGCGGCTTTTCAAAGACATAGAGGCCGACAAACATACCCGCCAGAGTAATGAGTAAAAAGCTCAAAGAGGGGGGGTACTTAGTGATATTGAAAATCGACATGGTCGTTTGCATCACCGAGTCGAAAGAGTGCCAAGGCAATGTTTCACCATAAATATTGCCACCGCGTAACAAAGCAAAGAGCAATACACAGATTAACGCAAGCCCTAATAGCCAAGCCTGACGTCTTGGCATCGCGATACCTTTGCCATACAGCGGTCCGGCACAATAACCAAGCAAGATTACGCCAATCCATGGTAGCACTGGATAGCTGACCTTCACATTGAGCCAACTTGTTTCCAAGATGTATCCGCGATCATGCAGAATACGCCACAGCGTATACCCCCACTCATTTTCATTAAACTCGATGGGGGTGAGCATGTTATGAGTAAATACAATGGTTAAACCTAAGGTCAGCAACACCGGCATAGGTAGCTTGTGCAATATCGCCAGCACCAGCATACACAGGCCAATCGCCCACATAACCTGTAGCCATAGGGTGTGGTAACTGCCCATCCACGAGTAGCTAATCAGGGTTACTTCAAGGGCTATAATAAAAAGCCCACGTTTGAGCAAAAAACCGGTGGCACTGCGTGGTTGGCCTTGCCTAGCGTGCTGATATAACCACGCCGACATGCCAGTTAAAAAGATAAATGCAGGCGCGCAAAAATGAGCGGCGAAACGACTCCAAAATAACCCCGGCGAAGTCGTTTCTATGACCATAGGGTCGCTCACTTGCATGTGTAAAAAGAAACGCTCACGCACGTGATCCACCAGCATCAGCAGAATCACCACTCCGCGCATAATATCAATGCTATGAATACGCTTCTTTAGCTGCTCAGAAGTCATAACCGACACTCAGCTTAAACTGTGTTGGCGCACCTGGATATGCCCACATAGCATTGTAACTACTGGCAATATAGTGCTCATTAAAAATGTTATCGACATTCAGCGCCACCGATAGCTGCTGTGATGCAAACCATTTTGCGTATAGACCAACAAGTTGGTAGCTGGGAATACGAAAGCTGAGATCGGCGGGGTCGCCCAGGCGGTCGGAGTTATACTTGTAATGAGCCCCTACTTTTATGTCTTGCTGCCACAGTGTCAGGGCATGGTTTATAGCCACAGCAGCATTATGCTTAGGTACGTTCACCAGCGGGCTGCCTTTGGGTATCGGTACTAACCAGTCAGCGTTAATTACATCGTTGGCCGTTTTCGCATCAACATAGGCATAAGACAAGGTGTAATCGGTGTTACTACCGAACGAGCCGGATAAATCAAGCTCAACGCCTCGGCTATTCGCCTCGCCGACCGGCGCTGAGTAACCGACATTGATTGGATCAGACACCAGCATGTTACTCTTGGTCGCATCAAACCACGCCAGCGTGCCGCTAAGGTGTTCGATACTAAATTTTATTCCGACCTCAAACGAGTCACTTTCCTCAAAGCCAAACGGCTTGCCGTTGGCATCGGTGCCACTGAGCGGTAAAAAGCCTTCTGAATAGCTGGCATATAAATTAATAGCGCTATTAACGTCGTAAACCACACCAAAGCGCGGGCTTACGCGATTTTTAGTGCTTTTTGAGGCCACTCCAGACTTGGTTTCGAAAATATCTTGGGCTATTTCATCAAACCTGAGCCCGAGCATCACTTTGAGTGAATCACCTAGGTCGAGCTGATCTTGTACATAGATACCATAGGCATCTTGCTGTTCATTATTCTCATATTGCATGCTCACATCTGGGCCCGGCATAAAGTTATAATCAGGCTCGAATATATCTAGGGTATAGGTGCCGTAGCCACCCCGATAGCGATATAGGCCCGTGCGCAACTCATAGTCATAACCATCCACACCGAGCAACACATGGTTAGTAATGCCGGCAACATCAAAGTGGCCGCTTAGCTCGATACGTGCCGATAGATCATCAGACTTATAGTCGCGATAACGATGCTGACGCGTGAGGGTACGACCATCATCGTATACAGACTGTCTTGACGGCGACAATTCCGCATCAGAAGAATAACCCGTTAATGTACCCGTTCGATAACTAGCACCGACAAGCAGTGACCAATCGCTATTTAAATCGTTATGATATTGCAGCTGGTGGCCGCGCGAATGTACCTTGGTAGGCGCATCGTTAGGGTTTCCTAAAAATCGCGACTCAGGCAGGGTTTCAATATCGCCATTTAAAACCACAATACCGCGATCGTACATTTGCTGCTGATCAACATACTCAAACTCATAGGTCAGTGAAGAGTCATCCCCCACTTGGTAGTACAGAGACGGCGTAATTGCGAACTTGTCATGGTGTACATAATCACGATAACTATCACTGTCTTGCCAAGCCCCATTGATACGAAAAGCAACATCGTCGTTAACTGCGTTGGTGTAATCTCCTTGCACACGCGTGTGATTGTCACTGCCTATTTCAGCTTGTAACTGTCCTTGCTGATAAAACTGTGGCTTTTTAGTAATAATATTAACTGTACCGCCCGGCTCAGAGCGCCCATATAATGCCGAGCCAGGCCCTTTAAGTACCTCAATATATTCAATATTTGATACGTCTCGCGGCCCAGCAAAGCCACGGCCACCGCTAAAACCATTGATAAGATAGCCCGAGGGCATATTTTCGTTGCCCGACAGGCCACGAATCGAATAGCTATCCCACAGCGCGCCACCATTATTTTTGCGCGAGATACTGGCAGAGAAATCAAGAGCATCACGAAAACGTGTAATGCCGTTATCTGAAATTAAGTCTTTGCCCAGTGTGGTAATTGATTGTGGCAACTCTTGTGCGGGAATATCACCGCGAAAAGCTTGCTTGTGCTCAACAGTAATCGTTTCTATATCATTGTTTTGCTGTGCAAATGCCCAACTCGGCAAAGCCAGCACTAAAAGCGAAAGTGGATACTTCATAACATTACCCAAGTAGAATTTGTTATATCATAGCAAATGATATAAGGTAACAAAACACTTGTATGATAAATATGACTTACCACGACCGACTGATTCTGTGATGGGCTAATTCTTATGGATAGGTTAAAGCGGCTCTACGCTACCCATCAGATAGCTAGTGCCAGGGAGTTTGGTTTTCTATATACAACAGGGCCAACATGTCTTCTTCATCGTCATCCATGCCCTGTTCAATGAATCCAAATTGGCTGTAAAACTGCTTCGCAACAGGGTTGGAAGGGTTATAACAAATTTCAATTTCGGTGATCTGTGGCTGTTCTTTAATTTCGGCAATGGCCAAGGTTAAGGCATAACGGCCATACCCTTGGCGCTGATAGCGCTCGTCAATCATAAACCGCCAGATTGATACTTTGTGTGTGCTCTCCTGTACCCACATAAAGAATCCGATGGGCTGCTCACCCAAGTAAATTGCCCGGGTGCTATAGCCGCTATTAAACTGCGCTTCAACTAAGGACCACATATTACAGGCCACATAATCTTGTTGCTGCTCACTTACATCAAGGTCACCTACGGCCTCATAGTTTCCTTTAGTAATCGCGCGCAACGACAAACTTATTGCTCCCATGTTGCGACCCTCTTTTTAGCGTTGGCGATAGTTTGAGCGTAATTTGCAGGGATGGGCATCACTTTAAATGGGCTGACATTAGCGCCACCAGTATTCCCCCTAGGCACCCAACCCAAGGCTGTTTTGCTAGCGGCCCCGAGAACTCTTACCAATTGCCCTGTGAATTCTGGTAAAACGCGGTTACACCACGCCCAACGGAGCATCAACATATGCACATAAGTATGCCAATAGGTGGACTCTTGCCCCAATACATGGGCATTTTGCAAATGAAAAAACTGTTTATTGGGGTCGTTGGCATGCTGGGCTTGGCGTGCATACACCAACTCACGTAACACACTAAACCTAATGGCTTGACTAAAGGTCATGGACGCTCTTAAAAGTGAACAAACTTTCACCTAGCATACTACTTAGAGTTAGCTCCAAGGCAAGCATTAAATGGTGACTTCTTAATCGCTGAGCTGTACTCGCAATTGTTTTAAGGTATGTTGGCTAAACACACTCACGTGATTTGCTCGTAGCAGTGCACTCACGACCCCTTGCCCCGGCACCTTGCGAGCACCAAACTCGCCATTGTAAATGGTATTGCTACCACAGGAAGGGCTCGATTCTGTTAACACCGCATAGCGAATGTCGTGCTGTTTGCACAATGCGAGTGCCTGACGAGCGCCTTGCAAAAACACCGCTGTGACATCCTCACCATCTGCGGTCACTATTTTAGCGCGCCCTGCGAGCACATCATCGCCATCACCCCCTACAATTTCTGCTGCCGCTCTGGGAATCGGCAAGCCCGCAGCAACCTCTGGGCACAATGGCATGATATGACAATGGCTACGCAGCCATTGCATATGTTCGCACTCTGCACTTACGCAGGTGGCGTTATAACGCACTTTACTGCCCAACAGGCAGGCACTCACTAAGACTGGGGTCATCATGATAATAAATGGCTGATATCAGCCAGTAACTTAGCGAAAATATCAGCGCTCGGCTAGTAAGGCGCTGTAATGACCCGTAATGGTTAATAATTTTGAGGGTGTTGTACTAATGGCATGCTTTTTCGGCTTTTTTTACTATGTGTCAGAACCATCAACTCAGCGGCCAAGTAGCCGCATTTGCGCAGCTCTCGCTCTGTTTTTCGCCGTTGGATATTCTCAATTCATTGCCTGAGTTAACAACTCTGCCTTGGGTTCCTCATGTAAATACCCAACATTATCAGGGCCAGTGGGATGTTGTTCCGTTACGTTGCCAAGCCCACCATAAAAGCGCCCATGAGATCTTACAAAGCTTTAGTATTGACCAAGGCGAACATTGGGCCAACTTACCGTTATTACAAAACAGTCATGCGCTTGTTGAGGTGTTGGCGAGTCTGCCTTGTCCGGTAAAAGCTGTGCGACTCATGCGCTTACGAGCCGGCGCGGAAATAAAACCCCATCAAGACCCAGGGCTCGCACTGGAATTCGGCGAGGCCAGATTACACTTGCCATTGCGTAGCGACGAGCACCTTATATTCAACGTAGCTGATCATCGTGTGCCGATGCAGTGCGGAGAGCTTTGGTATCTCAATGCCAACATGACACATAGCGTGCACAACCGCAGTACTGAAGACCGCATCAATGTGGTGATCGACTGCCAAAGTAACGCCTGGCTTACTCACCAAGTTTATAAAAGTGCTAATTGCCTGTGGGTATAAGCGTCATCGCGAAACCACTGTTGCATAACGGGAAACCCCTGTGGTTGCTCGGGTGCAAGACACATAAACCAACTATAAAGTAGCGGCACACCAGGACCTAGGTTAGTGCTAAAGGCAGTAATTAAGTTAGCGGCAGCGCCGCGATAGCCGTGTTCGTGAAACACTACACTAGGCGGCAGACCTATCGCTTGGAGTGCTGCCCACGACCACGCCATTGCCGCCATTTCTTCGCCGCCTTGGTGACCCCATTTTTTAACATCACCGCTGAGTGAGGCTCGGTGATGTCGGTCTGTAACCGCTAAATGCCCAGCCTCATGGAGTAAATCCCCTTCATGGGCTAAGCGCTTTTTATCAATCACTAATATCCCTTGATGAATATTGATACCCGGAAGAAAGCTCTCTTCAGCCACTGGAGCAAAGCGATAAGGCAGCTCGATATCATCGAAGAACTGCAAAATAGCAGGCAAGTGAGTGTGCACCATGATCACCTCGTCAGCTGTTGTGCTACTTGCAGCTTACAGCGGCGACACTCACGCGTGCTATTACAGGCCATTACCCGGCTTTTGAGCTTAATGCCGCGTAGAGAGTGTCTAAATGTTTCACTAAGTCGAGGCCTAAATCGGTTAAATACCCCCCATCGGGACTATCGGTAATGCCTTTATCGAACAACCGCTGCGCGGCATCACGCAACGTTGCATCAGCATCACTGTGTACCTTTATGCCCTGCATGTGGCTAGCACGTGGAAACTTTGCCAACAGCTCCATTTCATCAATCATGGTTTTATTTATGCGCACGGTGATTCCTTATAATTGTTGTTGCTATCACTTTAATGCTAGTTGAAGATCAAATTTATGCTGTTTTTTATAGTACTTTCTTTTTCTAAGTGAATGAAAGTAATCGCTTTACCTCAGGTATTGTTAACTGGTTCGTACATTGAATTGCGGATAAGGAATAACAGCTAAGACAGCCTAAAAGCTGCAATTACAATTATATTGCCAAGTTATATATGACGTTCTATATTTAGGAACGAAATAAACACACTTCAAGGATGATACTTATGACCATTAATGTAATCGCGCAAACATTCCAGTCCCACCAATTAATACAACTCGCCAACGAGGCTGCACGCTTTTTAGAAGCCACTCCTAAACACACCTTGCCCATCGCAAGCCAGTTTATGGGTTCGGGAGTGTATGCGCTCTATTATAATGGCGCCGACAAAGACTATGCAGGCATCGGCAATGTACCTATCTATGTAGGCAAGGCGGTACCCACTGGCGCTAGAACTGGCTCCATGGTCAGAAAAGAAGAGCCGAAATTAAAGTCGCGTCTCAATGAGCATGCGCGCAGTATCCAGCAAGCAAGTAATTTAAAGATCGCTGACTTTAAATGTCAGTTTATGATTATCCCGGTAGATATGAGTGCCATTATTCCCGTTGTTGAATCAATGCTGATTAACAAGTATCGGCCTATTTGGAACACTCAAATTGACGGCTTTGGTAATCATGATCCCGGCAAAGGGCGGTATGAGCAAGCCCGTTCTGCTTGGGACCGTAAACACCCAGGTCGAAAATGGGCCGACAAACTACAAAGCTAAATACAGCGTCACCAAAGCCAGCCTAGCCCTGGCTTTGGTTAATTGCCCGAAACACACTGGTGCCAACAGTTTCAGCCAATTGAGAGGGCACCGCATTGCCCAGCTGACGCATCACTTCGCCCCAAGAACCTGAGAACACAAAGTCGTCAGGGAAGGTTTGAATACGAGCACTCTCGCGCACGGTATAATAGCGTACCGAGCCATCATGGTAGCGGATCATATTTTCTCCCCCAGGCACCCCATGGGCACCCGCCTTTAGGGTTTTCGACGGGGCATCGATATAACTGCCGGTGTGACCTGGGTAGGTCCGTGCTCCGGGCTTGTAGTCATGGTGATCCAATAAGCCACTATGTTTCTCGTCCCTCGGATCAGGCAAATCTTGCAAAGCGTCTCTTACCGTTACCCAAGGCTGGTGCTTAAAGGTACTCAAATCGTACTGCTTTTGTAGCTTTTTGGCCTTAGCACGTTCTTTATCACTCAAAACAGGGGAAGGTAGTTTATGGTTATCCCAGTAACTAAAATCGACAAGTTGGCGCCATAGCAAGGCATCTTGGCTGTGTGTTGGTTCAGGGAACGACCATTGCACCTTAATATCATTACGAAAGCCTATAATAAACACCCGCTCACGCTTTTGCGGCACACCATAATCAGCGGCATTGACCAGCTTAAAGGATACTTGATACTCGCTCTCGCCCTCTGTTGCTTCGTGTTGCTGCTGCAGTCTGCTGAGGTGAGCTTGCCAGCTTTCGTGCGGTTGTGCTGGTAAAGAGGGGTATTGTAGTTGCAGCAATATATACTGAAAATATTCGGCAAAGCTTTTACGCAGTAAACCTTTTACGTTCTCCAATATAAAGGCTTTTGGATTAAGTATGCGAATGGCTTTAACCGCTTCGGGGAACATATCACGGTTATCTTGATGGGCTTGGTGCTTTCCACCAAGCGAAAAAGGCTGACAGGGCGGGCCACCCGATACAAGGTCAACAGGCTCTGCGATTGTGCTGTAATCAAATCCTCGGATATCACCTTCATACAAACGCGCACCAAATCCAGTGCATTGATTAAGACGTAAGGTATTACATGCATCTTTGTTGTACTCAACCACGCTAACATGCTCAAAGCCAGCACGGCTCAACCCGATGGCGAGTCCCCCCCCGCCCGCAAATAACTCTACTGACTTCATTTCCGTGTTTCTGTCCAATACATTAATTTTCGCTCGCCAAGGCGTTTCACAGGCACTATATATCGCATTTCTGCTCAGTTAACTGGGCCTCATCTTTGGGTGGCAATGCTACACCACTTCCGTGCACCCGTCATCTAGATAGCCAGCCTAGCCATGCACTAATAACCTCTACAGCCATCCTTCGCCCTAGGTTTTTGAGGCGACCACGAGCAGGCCACAAGGGCAAGCCAAAGAACAATTCGATAGTGCGTTATAAAGCGCTTTATTAGCACTAAGTAGATGAAAGTAAATGCTTTACAAGGGCAACTAATGCGCCCATATTAAGGCCATAAAAGCCAAGATGGCGGAGGAACAATGTTGCTTGCAATAACAGCGATTGTAGCTGGTTTTATACTACTGGTTTACAGTGCCGGACGCTTTGTAGACGGCGCTGCGGCGACAGCGGCACACGCGGGGTTACCCACTATTTTGATCGGTATGCTTATTGTCGGGTTTGGCACATCAGCACCGGAAATGGTTGTCTCGGCGATGGCTGCGAGTGATGGCAATCCGGCGCTAGCACTAGGCAACGCTCTTGGCTCAAACATTGTCAATATTGGCCTTATTTTAGGGGTCACCGCACTGATTGCCCCCATCACAGTGCACTCGAATATTGTTCGCAAAGAGCTACCACTGCTTTTGGCTGTGGTGTTGCTGTGTGGCTATTTGCTCTACGATGGTCAATTGACCACATTCGACGCCTCCTTGCTGCTTGGTGGCTTTGTTAGCGTGGTGGCATGGTCAATATATTCAGGCCTACGCCACCACAACGACCCACTGGCAAGCGATACTGAGCAGGGTGTTACCAGCCAAACCATGGGGTTAAAAAGCGCACTGTTTTGGTTAGTTTGTGGCTTAGTGGTATTGGTGCTTAGTTCACGCATATTAGTGTGGGGTGCGGTGCAAGTCGCCTCCGCATTGGGAGTCAGTGATTTAGTCATTGGCCTGACTATTGTCGCTTTGGGCACTTCACTACCAGAGTTAGCTGCGTCTATTATTGCGGCGAAAAAAGGCGAGCATGATATCGCCATTGGCAACGTGGTAGGCTCGAACATGTTTAATATTCTTGCCGTTATTGGTATTGCTGGAGCGATTGAACCCTTCGGCCTTGGCGCAGATATTTTTTATCGTGATTGGGGAGTGATGCTGGTGTTAACGCTTGCTTTGCTGGTCATGGCCTATGGCATCGGCCGTCAAGGCCGTATCAACCGGGCAGAAGGTGGCCTATTGCTCAGCGGTTATCTCGCCTACAACGGCTACTTGCTGTGGACCTTAGTGTAAATCGCGAATGCGAGCAAACCGACTCTCTAATCATTGAACACCTTAGTTAAGGACAACCTATGCAATATAAGAAAACATATTATGTAATTAAGGCACTCGCTGTTTTATCTTTTGCTGCCATTGCTTTTACATATTGGGGAGCCGGTCTGGCTCTGTTATTACTGCTATCTTATATTTTTTGGCCAACAGTCACAGCTATCGCAATACAAAATTAGCCGCGATGCGAGCCACGCCAGCGATATTCAGCTTTTTCATCATGCTGGGATTAGTGTTTGGGATTCAATCAGACCCACAGTCAGGTATCGGCGTTATGCTGGGCGTAACGGCGCAATTGGCCTCCATTAGCCTCGCCGAGTTAATCATCCTGTTTTTCTTGCGAACGCCAGAATACGCACCTTAACCTGTACGATAAACGCACAACTGTTACCCTTTGATATGGTGTGCGCTGAAATTAGGTCCTGCCCGGGTAATGCAGGTGCAACACGCCAACGCTTCTGCCCGCTACACTACAGCCATTGTTACCAGCAGGTACTCTCTGGCTTTAACGTCGCCCTAGGTAACTAGGGCAATGATTGTTAACTCTGTGGGCACGCAGGGTGTTCTAAAAGCACTTGTGTCACTATTTGCCCAAACAGCGCTTGCTGCTGCTGATCTAGCTCAAGCGCCGGATTATAGGGAATGGCGTCCGCCAATTCGCCAGTAATGATCTCATAAAAGGTCATTGCCGTGAGCACCTTCCCTGCATAAGATGCATGATTACCATCTGCATGATGTAGCTCAACCGTTGGCATAACGTCTAATACACGGTTCCAAACCAAGCCTACGGGCGCGACACAGCTAAGCTCTTGTTGGCTAATTGATTGATGTAAATTGTATACCCGCTCTGCCTCAGAGGGGTCACCACGTTGTGGGTGCTCTGGAAATAATATCGGTGTGATGTTGTTTGATTTAGCCTTTGCAATTAAACGCTCAGTTGCGTGCGTTGGATAGTCGGTTGCGCCGGACTGAGAGTACTTTTGCCCTTGAAATATGGCGTGGCTCCAAGTGCTTTTTTCTAATTGCTCTACGTTTGCAGTAACCGCAGCAATTTCATCTAGAAACCGCCCACTAATTGTTACCGTTTCAATCGTCTTATTTGGAAGTTGGTCACTGATCAGTGTTTCAATGATTGAACCTAATTGTGAGCTATGACTGTTACCATAAATAACCAACCGATAGTCAGCAACCGCACTATTATCAACGATGTTACCTGTCGGTGTTGGTGTCAGTTGCTTCGGCTCATCATTTTTTGTGCCAGAGCCACAGGCCGTTAGGTTTAGCCCTATAAAGGCTATGAAGGATATCGCTAAAGGTTTTATCGACATGATCACCTCCCTGTTACATTGCGCAAAAGCGCATAGACGATAGATATATGATTCTTTTCGAAAATACACACATTAGTAGGCAACTGCAACAGTAAAAAAGCACAAATAATGTGCAGCGCCAGATAAAAGAATCAAAGGCTTACTATGATAATTAAGCGCAATAAAAACCCATAATGGCAATAACTTACATTATTTGATATTAATAAATCAGCGACCAAAGTAAACTTATCATCATTTTAGTCAGTGGAGGTTTTGTGCGCAGTTTTGAAAGTCACGGAGGTCATATGTCTCAACGGGAAAAGGTTACAACATGGTTAATGTTAGTGATTTCATTCGCTGTATTTATTGCTGCAACATATATAATTGGTTCGCTTATTGGCAGTCTATTTATCACCGCAACGGTTGAGTTATCAATTCTGCAAATCGGCATTATTTGTGGGGGGATCACAGCAATATCAGTATTTATACGTTGCGTGAAAAAGTTAAAAAATCATGCTGAATTAGCTCGCACCTCTAGACCGTAGTCTACGGTAGCTTAAAGCGAGCGTTAGACGGCCACTCCCACCAAAACCACAGTGATACACCCATAATCGTTGAGTTTCTCCCATAGTCAGGAAAACGACCCTCTGGGTCGTTTTTGTCGAGTCCTCGTTTGGAGCTATGTCACGTAACTTCAACGCTGGTAAGTATTTCCTAAATTTGCTATCAATGGTCTAAGGACTAAAACGAGACAGGTTGCGGCAGAAAAACGACCCAATCGCTCGATATTAAATTGTTAGCACTATTTATCTCAAAAAGGGTGCATACTATTATGTCATAGCACCCTTGTCGTACTTTTCGGTAAGTTTGTATCTAAGATAGTCTTAAAATTACTACACCTGGAGCCTTTGCTTTGCTAGCGATATCTTGAAGATCGTATTTAGAGAACTTGCTTGCGTTAAGAAGTTCAATTGTTGCTTTTGGGTCAATATACTTTACGATATCTTGCAAATCATATTTTGAAAATTTGCTCGCATCCAGAATGATACTAGCTCCTTTTTTTGCGATATCTTGTAGCTCGTATTTACTAAAAGTTGTCATAGTAGCCTCCAATATTCCTCTCATGACAAGTTATTAGTTGGGGGCAGACTTTATTCAATTCAATGGGTTGTAAGTTTTATTGTGATGATGAATACATATCTTGGGTTTTGTAACAATAGTGCTAACAAAGCATTCAAGAGGGATTCACAACGCTTGGCAGTTTTGGTTTGAATCGGCTTTAGTGTTTACGGCACAATGGTTTAGTTTGGGTGGAATGCGTTGTTCACCCCTCAATGCGGCGTTAGACCAGCATCTGTTTTCTCATAACATAAAGCATGGGTGACTAATAGTTGAATGGCGGTTAATGGCACTGCGCTGACCGTCGGGCCAGCTACTAATAAACGTTCGGTCTAACACTTTATGCCATTGCAACAAAAAAGGCGCTTGCGCGCCTTTTTCAATTTCTTCTTATTCCACCGTTACCGATTTGGCTAGGTTTCGGGGCTGGTCAACGTCAGTGCCTTTAATAACCGCAACGTAGTACGAAAGCAATTGCAGTGGAATGGTATAAACCACTGGGGCAATGATGTTTTCCACATGATTTACATTGATTACGCGCATGGTCTCGTCCGATGCAAAGTGGGAATCTTTATCAGCAAACACGTAAATGATACCGCCACGGGCACGCACTTCCTCTACATTCGATTTCAGCTTTTCGAGCAACTCGTTATTTGGTGCCACGACGATGATCGGCATATCGGCGTCAATCAAGGCTAATGGGCCATGTTTGAGCTCACCCGCAGCATAGGCTTCGGCGTGAATGTAAGAGATCTCTTTGAGTTTCAACGCCCCTTCCATAGCAATAGGGTACTGCGACCCACGGCCAAGGAATAACGAGTGATGTTTGTCGGCAAACTCTTCCGCTAACTCCTCAATGCCCTCGGCTAGGGTCAACGCTTCTTCGAGCTTGTTAGGCAAGGTCTTAATTGCACTTACAATTGCACGTTGATTAAGGCCTTTTTCTTGGGCGATAGACGCCGTTAGCATCAACAAGCCAACCAATTGTGTGGTAAAGGCTTTTGTTGAAGCCACACCAATTTCGGCCCCTGCTTTGGTCATAAAGGCTAAATCAGACTCGCGTACCAGCGATGAGCCCGGCACATTACAAATGGTCATCGACGCCATGTACCCTTGCTCTTTAGCCAAACGCAAGGCAGCTAAGGTATCAGCCGTTTCACCCGATTGGGAAATCGTTACTAATAGGCTATTTTCGTGCACGAACGACTCGCGATAGCGGAATTCTGAGGCAATTTCGACATTACAGCTAACGCCGGCAAACTGCTCGAGCCAGTAACGCGCGACCATTCCCGAGTGATACGAGGTACCACAGGCGATAATTTGCACGTGTTTTACGTCTTTAAAAATTTGCGTTGCGCCCTCACCAAAGGCATCAACACTAACGCGCTCATCGTGTAAACGACCATCCAAGGTATTACGCACTGCCAATGGCTGCTCGTAAATTTCCTTCAGCATATAATGGCGATAGTCGCCCTTGCCAGAGGCGTCTTGGGTAATGTTAGATTCCACCACTTCACGCTCAACACTGTGACCGTTGCTATCGAATATTTCCACGCTATCGCGGGTAATACGTGCCACATCGCCCTCTTCTAGGAAGATAAAGCTGCGAGTTACAGGCAATAGTGCAAGCTGATCAGAGGCAATAAAGTTCTCGCCAAGTCCTAAGCCGATAACCAGCGGGCTTCCTGAGCGCGCAACAATCACTTCATTATCGTTAGCTTTATCAAATACCACCGTGCCATAGGCACCTTCTAGTTGCTTCACCGCCGCTTGTACGGCACTGAGTAAGGAATTGTGCTGTTGGCGCAATTGATGGATAAGGTGCACCATAACTTCGGTATCTGTTTGCGATACAAACTCGTAGCCATCGCCTTGTAGCGCTTCGCGCAAACTGGCATGGTTTTCGATAATGCCGTTATGAACCAGTGCTAATTCACTGTTAGAGACATGTGGATGGGCATTGGCTTCGGTAACGCCACCATGAGTCGCCCAGCGAGTGTGGGCAATGCCCGTTGTGCCGGAAACATTGGCTTCATTGAGCGCACTTTCCAACGCCGCCACCTTACCCACAGCTTTAACGCAATTTAAGGTGCTTTGTTGCGATAGCGCTACGCCTGCTGAGTCGTAGCCACGATATTCAAGGCGCTTAAGGCCCTCAATTAAAATTCGGTTCACAGGGCGTTCGGCGACAGCCCCTACTATTCCACACATAGATTCTCCATTTGCACAGTATGTGTTGTTAAAAAGCCCGATGTTGTCGGTCGGGTTATGTGTTTATACCTTGGCACAAATTAAATGTACGCCATGCGCGCTGATCTCTTGGCGCAAGTCTGCAGCCAAGGTGTTGTCGGTGATCAAAGTGCTGACCTTGTGCCAAGGCAGTTCTAAATTTGGGATACGGCGGCCTATCTTGTCAGACTCCACCATCACCACCACTTCACGGGCCGCTTCAGCCATCACTTGGCTTAGGCCGATAAGTTCGTTGAAAGTAGTGGTTCCACGGGAAACATCGATACCATCAGCACCGATAAATAAAGTATCGAAATCATATGAGCGCAATACCTGCTCTGCTACTTGCCCTTGAAAAGACTCTGAATGTGGGTCCCAGGTGCCACCGGTCATCAATAAGGTCGGCTCGTTCTCTAACGCCAGCAAGCGATTAGCAACATTAATGGCATTGGTCATCACCACTAGGCCTCGTTTGCTCGCCAGTTCAGGGATCAAGGCGGCGGTGGTGCGCCCGCTATCGATGATAATGCGGTGATGATCTTTAATAAGCTGAGCAGCTGCCTTGGCAATAGCGCGTTTACGGGCTGAGTCTTGCGGCTCTTCACTGGCAACGATTTCATTGGGTAAAGCAATCGCGCCACCGTATCGGCGTAGCAAGAGGCCGTTTTTTTCAAGTGTTGCTAAGTCCTTTCGAATCGTAACTTCTGATGTTTGCAGCTGCTCCGCTAACGCCTCTACTGAGACTTCACCCACTTCATTAACTTGGCTAAGAATAGTGTGGCGGCGTTGCTGGGTATTGCGCTTAGTCATTCAGTTACACTTAAGTTTCGATTCGAAAGATAAACCATTATAGTCGAAACTTTATGTCAAGCTCAATGCACAAATGGTATGCGCATAAAAATAGTCGCAAAACGCTTAATTACGGCTTAAGCACAATCAGTTAGTGATCAACACTGATACGAGCAACGTAATAATTTCATTACTTAATTTGCGCTTGCTCTCGCCAGCGCCTAGCCTAAAACAACGGAGTGTTTAATAAAGGAAATTCAACTTGGTTAAATCCTCATCATTGTTCATATCGCTGTTTATTATTCTCACCATTGAGTCGCTCGCACTGGGTTTGTATTACGACAATATCGGGCAAGGCTTAGTCATCAGCTTTATTATCGCTTCTTTACCCATATACCTACTAAAAAGCGCCCCGCAAAGTCGGCTGACACACCATGTGAGTGCTGCCGCATTGATGATGTTCTCATTTTTGCATATTCATCAAGCCTACGGCCTGATTGAAGTGCATTTTGAGATTTTTATCTTTATGGCGATTTTGGTCATTTTTAAAAACTGGCGCATTTTTATCACCGCACTTTTATTAGTCGCTGCGCATCACATCAGTTTTTACTTTATGCAAACGGGCGATGTGGGCGTTTACGTATTCGACCCACAAAGACTCGCCTTTAGTACCGTGCTTATCCACGCTGTATACGCCACAGCAGAAGCACTCATTGCTGCTTATATCGCACACATGTTGTATCAGGAATATCAAGGTGGAAAAGCGCTGGAGTCTGCCATAGAGAAGATAGCCCGCGATCCAATGAAGCTAGACCTTTCTGTGCGTGTTGATGCGAAAGGTAGCAGTGCACTGGCACAATTCAATACCCTACTCAATCAACTCAGTAGCGTTGTTGATTCGGTCCATAAAGAGCAGCAAGCGCTTATTCAAGGCGCCACCAAGGTGGCTGAGCTACAACAATTACTCACCCAAAACGCCGAACATAAGCAAACGCAAAATAATCTGATTTCTCAAGCAGGAGAGCAAGTGAGTGATGGCTTTAGCCAAGTTCAAAGCCAAAGCGAGCACGTGGCCGACCAATACGCGATGATCTCAACGCAACTGCAAGGTGCCATGAAAGAAGTCCATGAGACCGATGCACAAAGCCATGCTTTAGCGCAAATGCTCGACACCACGCAGCAGCAGTTAAAGGATTTGGAGTCTAGCTGTGCGCTTATCTCTAACCTGCTCAATGACATAAATGCCATTGCCGAGCAAACCAATCTATTAGCATTGAATGCCGCTATAGAGGCAGCCCGGGCGGGCGAGCAAGGCCGGGGCTTCGCGGTAGTCGCCGACGAAGTGAGGTCGCTTGCCAATACCTCAAAACAAGCCACCGACAAAATAGCGCATACGCTTAAAGAGCTGGTCGCTAACAGCGATAAGTCGACCACCTCCATGGGGCACTGTATTGATAAAGTGAATATTGTCGAGCAACTGAGTTCCTCAGTCTTGGAGGCTATCTCAGCGGTGGAACAAACCATGATAGTGATTAAGGATGATTCTGATAATGTTAAAGAAATTGTTTTGCAGCAAGCCAGCAGTACTCAGCAAATAGCCCAGCAAAGTGTTCATGTACGCGAACTATCAGAAAAAGACAGCATCAACATCCATCAACTTGATGAGCAGGTGGCCAATATGCTCAATGCTTTAGATAGTTTGAAGGCTCAGGTATCTCGTTTTGTCCAGCGCTAACAAACAAATATTGAAGTTGGTTATCAGCGGCCTGTGGCTGCTATGTAGTGCAGTGGCTTTGTGGTTTGTGGCCGACAAACGGGCCACTGTATTTGATCCAAACAACATGTTGCAGCAGCCACAGTGGCAACGCTCGTTACTGCCGGTATTGGCGGATATTGATAGTGAAAAGTACAGCACCACTTTGCTATTGGTGGGCAATGAGCAATGTCGTTGCCAACGAGTCGCTGCGCCTCACCAAAGTAAGGTCATAGCTGATGCTCGCCGAGCAGGAATAAAGGTTCGCCAGGTCGATGCATCATCACTGCCCACAGGCCTGCTACCTGCTGTGCCCGCAGCCATTATGTTAGCGCAGGGCAGCGTGCTTTACGCTGGCCCCCTCTCTGTTGGGCTCGGGTGTGCCATCGAAGATGGCATTATTGATACTGTTATAAGCAACTACGAAAATGGCTTTCACAGCTCGATGTTAGTAAGCAAGGTGTCTGGCTGCTACTGCCGTGTGTAGCAGCGCTACACCGTTGAGCCGGCTCGCTTGAGCTGACGAATTTCCATATTGCTGATGCCATCACCACAAAAATCACTGGGTCCTATTTCTTCATACGCAGACTGCATTTTCAATAATGCTTGAGTCGCGCCGAGTTCAACCAGCGCACACTCAGCCTCGCGCAAGGAATTAAAGGGTTTCAATGCGTCGTTGTTATCGCTCAGAATATGATAATTACCGTCGGTATCAAGGGCTCCGGCTAAATAATGATTAGCATCGGCATAACTAAGGATGATGGCGCGATATTGGCTATCGGCTAACGCGGCTTTAAGTTGATTTGCTTGCATAGGTTGCACTCCTCACTCTATTAACTGTTAAACGCAGCAACAGCGGGAATGGATTAAAAAAGCGCACTTTCGTGCGCTTTGAGTAGGGTTGGGTTAATTATTCATAGCGCAGCGTTAACGAAGGCCGGGTGCTAGCCGCTCTAAAGGCGAGGCTAGCCACAGTTAACCAGGTGATCATGGCCACCAAAGCGGCGGCGACAACGTAAAACCACATAGCCTGATCAATACGCTCGTTAAAGTTGGCCAGCCAGTCACCCACTAGCCAGTAGGTTAACGGAAAGGCAATGGCAGTACTTATGGCCACCAGCAGTAGGAATTCTTTAGCGAGCAAGTTAACGATACTTAACCTAGATGCACCGAGCACTTTGCGCACAGCCACTTCTTTTTGACGGCGTAAGGTAGAGAACGCAGCTAATCCAAAGGTACCTAGGCAGGTTAATAAGATTGCCAAAATACAGAAGATGGCAACTAAGGTAGAAACACGTTCATCGTTTTTATATAACGCGCGGTAGTTATCTGCTACCAGCTCAATATCAGCATTGTGCACATTTAACTGGTCACTGACGATCTGCTGCACCTGCGTTTTTACTGCGTTAAGCTGGCTCGGCTCAAAGTTGATAATCAACTTGCCCTCGTTGGCCCAGCTAAAGCCGCACACCAAGATTAAAGGCGATGCCGAAGCCTCACGTGCTGAACCAATGGTGACATCATTAATCACGCCCACAATTTTGAGCACTTCCTGGTTGTCTCCGGAGTTGCTGTAAAGCTCTTTGCCAATGGCTTGCTCAGCACTGTCATAACCGGCCACTTTAACGAATGATTGCGATACCAGCACCCCAGCCCGGCCGTTGCCATCGTCGCCCAGGCTATGCCAATCACTGCCATAGTCGGCGCTCAGGTCGCGCCCAGCGATAACCTCTAGCCCAGCGGTTTCAGCAATATTAAAGCCCACGCCAATAAAAGGGATCACAGCATCATTTAACTCACCGTTATCCGAAGTCACAGTAAAGCTGGTGTTGAATGACGAGGTAAAAGAGGCATCGGTAATGCTGCTAGAGATCACGCCAGGTACAGCATTGATGCGCTGACTCAAGACATTGTTGTGCTTGAAGTACAATTGCCTAGCCGGGATATCATCCACTTCTAAACGGTATTGTTTTTCATAGCCAACCGCCAGTGACTGCAAGTGACTAAGTTGCTGATGCAAGGAGAATGCACCGATGATCAGGGCAATAGATAAAGAGGCTTGCAAAGTCAGCAACAACTTGCGCACCAAAATAGCAGTACGACCGCGCTGAATATCACCGCTGAGCACGCGTTTCGCGCTAAAGGCCGACATAAAAAATGCGGGGTACGCGCCAGCTAACACGCCCACCGATACCACGACCGCGACTAAAATAATGCCAAACTCTGAAAAATAGTTGATCACCAAGGTGCGTCCTACCAATTGGTTAAACGCTGGTAATGCTAATTCCAGTAGCGCGCACGCAAGCACCGCTGCCACGCTAGTTACCAATAAGGATTCCACTAGGAATTGATTAATAATTTGCGCCTTGCTCGCCCCCAGCGCCTTACGCACACCCACTTCTTTGGCTCGTTTAGCCGACTGCGCGATGCTCATATTAATGAAATTAAAAGCCGCCAACACGATTAATAGAATACTCAGCGAAAAGCTGATCAACACCACGGTGTACGAGCCATTTTCTTTAAGCTCATAACGGCTATCGGAATGCAGGTGAATGCCAGGTAGGTGCTCAAAGGATAAGGTCACGAAACCGAGCGGCTGATCTGGGTAAACAAGTTCAGGGTAAGCCTCGGCAAAACGTGCTTGCTCGGCTTTGATATCAGCGTCGGCAGCAAAGCGTACATACACATAAAAGTTATTGAGCTGGTAATTGGGGTTTTCGTCCTGCATTGCCACTAACCCGGAAAAAGCAAAGTGGGTATTATCTTGCAAATCGGCGAATACGGCGGTAACTGTGTAGGTCGTTTGCCCTTTGCTTAAGGTCTCACCAATGGCATTAGCCTGGCCAAAAATACGTATGGCTTCATGTTCGCTCAACGCGATTCTGTTCGGTGCGCTCAGCGTGCGCTGCAAATCACCAAAAAGCACATCGAGGGTAACAAAGTCGGTGATATTGGTGCCTGTAGCAAATAAATCTTTCATTTTGTAATAGTTGCCATGGGCACTAAAATCTCCAGATAGCCGAGGGTGCATTTTCAAGGCAAAGATATCCTCTACCGCACCATTTTTTGCCACTTCTTGCGCTGCGTAGTAATTAGTAATCGGCGCATTCACTCCCATTTCACGAAAGTGTTGCGATAACCGATAAGTGTGCTCAAAGTGGGGCTGATGCGCGTCTACACTGGCCTCAAAACGGGCAAACAGTGCCATTAAAATAGCCGCAGCCAAGCCCACCGCCAAGCCAAATACGTTTAATAGAAAATGTTGTTTATGGGTTACGAATGCGCGTAGCGCAGCCGATAAGTAACTAGTGAGCATAGGAGCACTCCTGCTGATGTATATACAAGCTGAGTAATGCCAATATCTGTCTGCTTCGCGCGCTATTGTTCGCCACTTCGAAGTCGTTATTGTTGTTCGCCAGCATATTGCATATGTTTTTTATCATTGTGATTTTTTGCGGCGATGCCCTATTCGTATCTCAGTGTTAACGAAGGGCGCGTACTGGCCGCTTTAAAGGCTAGCCCCGCAACCGTCAGCCAGGTAATACCGGCAACAGCGAGAGCGGCGATGCCATACACCCAGATAGCCTGCTCAATACGGTCGTTGAAATTTGCTAACCAATCACCCACCAGCCAGTAGGTCACTGGATAGGCTATAGCAATACTCAGCGTCACTAGCAGTAAGAATTCTTTAGCTAAAATGTTGATAATACTGGTTCGAGAGGCGCCAAGAACTTTGCGTACAGCAATTTCCTTTTGTCGACGAATGGTTGCGAATGACGCTAAACCAAAGGTACCCAAGCAGGTTAAGAACACGGCCAACGCAGTGAATATAAACACCACTTGCGACACGCGCTCATCGCCACGCAGTAAGTTTTTATAGTCCTCTGAAAGTAAACTGATTTTAGGCTCATAAATCTTGGCATGATTGGCTAATACCGTTGTTAATTGCTGCTGAATGTATGGCAAGTTTTGCTGATCGATATTCATTATCACCTCAGCCACAGGGCCATAACTCAGCCCACATAGGAACATGATGTTCGAGTTGGCATCTTGGGCATTGCCCACTTTTACATCGGCTACCACGCCGACCACTCGCATTGCTATCCCTTGCCCTTGAGTGGTAATAGTTTTACCCACCATTTCACTCGGCTGTGAATACCCTGCTTGCTTAGCAATAGATTCGGTTACCAAGGTGCCAACCTGAGTGGTACCGTTAATTCGTTGCGCCCAGTCACCAGCATACTCGGCGCTAAAACCACGACCAGCAAAGAGCTTAAGGCCTAAGGTTTCAACAACGTTAAAATCGGTACCTATAATTGGCGTTAAGCCTTCGGTGCTCTCACCATTAGGCCACACCGGTGCCACGGTATTATTGATTGAGACAGTGAGCTGAGTATCCACCACACTGACATTGTTTACGCCTTCAATTGCAGCGAGATTTTTAACTAAGGCACTGCGCTCTTTGGTCAGCACCATTTTGCGCGGCAACTCAGAGATAACTAAGCGCTGTTGCGTTTCATACCCCAAAGGTAAGCTTTGTAAGTAGGCTAATTGCTGCTGCAAAGTCACAGTGGCGATAATTAAAGCTATAGATAACGAGGCCTGTAAGGTAAGTAAGCTCTTACGAACAAATATTGCTGTATTACCTCGCTGTAAATCGCCACTTAACACCCGTTTCGCGCTAAATGACGAAATAAAGAAGGCAGGATACAGCCCTGCAAGTAAGCCCACCGCTACGGCCACTGCCAGCACCACAACGCTAAACATAGAGGCGTAGTTAACCACCAGCTCTCTATCTACCAAGGCATTAAAACTAGGGAGAATAAGCTCAACGGCAATGCATGCGAGCACCATAGACAGCAACGATACCAACACCGACTCTGATAAGAACTGCGTCACAAGCTGAGCTTTACTTGCACCTAGGGCCTTGCGCACGCCCACTTCTTTGGCGCGTTTAGCCGATTGCGCCACGGTCATGTTAATAAAGTTAAAGCCAGCGATAAGTATCAGCAATACACTCAGCCCTGCACAAATCACTACCACCTGTTTAGCACCCCCCGTTTTCATTTCAAACGGTGATTTGGCAGTTAAATGCAGATCACGCAGTGGGTGTAACTCAATGCTCACCTGATAGCTTTCATCGTTAGCGAAGTACTGCTCTGTGAGCGTTTTCGCCAGAGCCTGGGTGTCGGTGTTAGGAGCCAGCTTTAAATACACATAGCTGTGGTTGGCACGCAGGTTTTCCGGGTTATGTTCAAAATAGGCCAGGGACTTAAAGGCAAAATGGGTGTTGTCGGCCAAATCGGCGAACACGGCTCGCACGGTGTACTGGCCATGCTCGTGCATCAAGGTTTCGCCCACCGCATTCACCTTCCCGAAGATACGCAGTGCCTCGGATTCGCTCAATGCCAAGCCATTTGGCGTATTCAACGCCTGACTTAATGAGCCATCTAAGGTGCGCAAGGCAATAAAACGCTCAATATTAGCGGTGGCGCCAAACAAGCCATCCAACTTATAACCTTGAGAGCGATAGGTCACATTGGCAGGGGTAGCCTGAGTTTGTTCTGACAAAGTTAGGGCAAACACATCCTCGATTTGACTGTAACTTTGCGCATTTTTCGCCTGCGTGTAGTTAGAGATAGGGATCACCGCCAAGCCAAGTTTGCTAAAGTCTTGGCCCACGCGATAAACCCGCTCAGCGTCAGGCTGCTGCGCGTCATAGGAAAGCTCATTGACGGCAAAAAGCGCTACCAAAATAGCTGCGGCTAAGCCCACGCTCAAACCAAACACGTTGAGCGCGAAGTGCTGCTTTTGTAGCTTAAAAGCACGCAGCGCCGTAATTATGTAACTTAAGATCATGGCTATGCCACCTCTGTATTAACCGCAGGATTAGCGGCATTGGCTTTATCTACCATGATTTGGCCATCAAGCAGGCGAACTAGGCGGTCGGCATAGTTTCCTTCTTTCTCTGAGTGCGTCACCATGATCACTGTGGTGCCCTCGCGATTAAGTTCACGCAGCATGGTCATGACTTCATCCCCGTTTTTAGAGTCCAAATTACCGGTGGGCTCATCGGCGAGGATCAGCTTAGGATTAATTACCAGTGCTCGCGCGACGGCAACGCGCTGCTGCTGACCACCGGAAAGCTGTTGCGGTAAGTGGTCGCCACGGTGATCGATGCCTACGCGCTTTAAAATAGCTTCAACACGTTGCTTGCGCTCAGCTTTATCTATTTTTTGATATTGCAGCGGCAGCTCAACGTTTTCATACACGGTGAGCTCATCAATAAGGTTAAAGCTTTGGAACACAAAGCCGATGCTGGCTTTTCTCAGCTGTGCTAATTGCTTTTCGTTGTAGCCAGCAATGTCCTCACCCAGAAACTCAAACTGTCCGCTAGTTGGCGAATCAAGCATGCCAAGGATAGATAACAAGGTAGATTTACCACACCCTGAAGGGCCCATAATGGCCAAAAAATCACCCTCTTTAACGCTGAGGTTAATATCATTAAGTGCAGTTGTTTCAACGTCTTGAGTACGAAATACGCGCGATAAGTTAGTTAGCTTGATCATCATTGTTCCTTTAAAATTGTAATTGTTGTGCTTTATCGAAGTTGCTGTAGCTTGAGGTGATCACTTTGTCACCGGGCTCAAGACCGCTGAGCACTTCGTAATAATCTTGGTTTTTTCGACCTAGGCGAATATCGCGGCGAACGGCGCCACTGTTATCATCATTCATGACATACACCCAGTTACCGCCTGAGCTGCTAAAGAATGCGCCTCGCGACAACAACAGCGCATTATCTTGACTGCCGCCAAGCATCAGCTCGACATCCAAGCTCTGTCCCCGCTTTATGTTGCTCGCTTGCTCTGGCAGTTCGACTTCAATTTGAAATTGTGATTGCTGCACGCGACTGTCTATTTTGGTGACTGTGGCGCTGACATCCCCTTGTTCAAGCTCAATAATGACCTCCATACCAGAGCGTACTTGGCTGAGATAAAACTCATCTAAGCGGATCACTAGCTTGTACTCGTTGGGTATATCAATCTGACCTAAACGCGCACCACGGCTCTTTGATGCGCCAATTTCAACATCCAACTCACTCAAATACCCGTCCACCGGGGCAGTGATCAGCAAGTTATCGAGGTTGCGGCGCGCAAACTGAAGGTTTTTCTCGAGCATTTCAGCACTATCTTGTAGCTGTGCCAACTGCACTTCACGAATGCTTTTCTCTTGCTGTTGACGCTCAATGGTGAGCTCTTTACGCGCTTGATAATAAGCTAAGTCTTCTTTTAGCTCAGAGAGCTGCTCTTGAGAAAGCATGCCTTTTTCTACCAAGGGCGCAGTTTGCTTAAGGCGGCGAGTTAGATGAGTGATTTTCAGTTCAATTTCTAATAAATCTCGACGTAAGTTTAAGCGGCTGGTCTCCATATTCATCTGGGTGTTACGCAGAAAGTTAAGTTGCTCAGTAACTTGTGCTTCCCGGCTCATTACATCAAGTTGCAAATTGGTGTTACTTAAACGCACCAGAGGCTGACCTTTTTTGACAAACTCACCCTGCTCTACAAGACGCTCTTCCACCTGACCACCGGCAATAGTGTCGAGGTAGATGGTGGTTTTTGGTACTACTTGTCCACGTAAACTTAATGCATCGACAAATTCGCCTTGGTTCACGGTGCTTACCGTTAAATTACTGGCATTAACCGTTTGGCTACGACCTTGTGAAGAGCTTTGACTAAACCCGTAAGCAGCGGCCGCAACACTAAGAGCAATAACCGACATTGCGACTTTCTTCGCGTGCTTTTTTAAGCCTGATGATTCTATTTTTCTATCCATCTCAGTCACCCAATATATGTGTTCGCTATATAAGGGGTAACTATCAAGCTCCGTGCCAAAATTTAATTCCCATAAATTTCAGCCACTTAGATTAAGTTCGAAATTGTTCTGAGCAATGAGGTGTCCGCTTATAGAACACCTCAATTCTTTACAGTGCCCATTTGTGGACAGGGAATGAATAACTGGGGTAGGCTTAAAAGAAAAAGCCAAGGCAGGGATATGAAACAGGCAGGCTCTATATTAGTGGTTGATGACAACCCCGATATTCTTATCGCCGCGCGTTTATTACTTAAACAGCATTATCAAAGCGTTAAAACCACGGACAACCCTTTTGATATAGAAGGGATTGTTAACGAGCAACAACAGGCTGACCAGCCCATTGATGTGATTTTATTGGATATGAACTTTACCCAAGACTCCATCAGTGGCCAAGAGGGATTCTACTGGCTAAAAAAAATCGCCGCGCAAGACCCCACTATCGTGGTGCTGCTTATGACCGCATACAGCGACATTCAACTGGCTGTAGATGCAATAAAGGCTGGTGCCGCAGATTTTATCGCCAAGCCATGGCAAAACGACCAGCTGTTAGCCAGTGTCGCTGCTGCTTTTAGCCACGCCAAAGATAAGCGCCAAGTGGGTCAGCTCAAACGCCAAACCCAAGGCTTAAACGATGCATTAAATAGCAATAAGTTTGCCTTTTTAGGGCAAAGCGATGCGATGTTAAAAGTATTCGATACCATCGAACGAGCAGCCCAAACCGACGCCAATATTCTTATCACCGGTGAAAGTGGTACCGGTAAAGAACTCACCGCCCATGCTATCCACCAGCAAAGCCTACGTCATAGCGGCCCTTTTATTAGCGTTGATATGGGAGCCATGAGCGCATCACTGATGGAGAGCGAATTATTTGGCCATAAAAAAGGCGCTTTCACTGATGCCAAAGAAGACCGCGTTGGCCGCTTCGAACTCGCTGGCGGTGGCAGTTTATTCTTGGATGAACTGGGCAATTTGCCGCTGGAGCAACAAGTGAAGCTGTTGGCAGCATTGCAAAATCGGCAAATCACGCCCATTGGCGGCAGCAAAACCATCGATGTCGACATTCGTTTAATCAGCGCCACCAATGATAATTTACATGAGGCGGTCGGCGAAGGCCGTTTTCGCCAAGATTTACTGTATCGAATCAATACCGTGGAAATCGCCCTGCCGCCGCTGCGCGAGCGTCATCAGGACATTCCTTTACTGGTTGACTACTACCTCAACCATTTTGGCCAAAAATACAAACGCGAACTTAGCGTTAGCAACTCCAGCATGCAGGCGTTAAGTAGCTATCAATGGCCAGGCAATGTACGCGAACTAGCGCATGCAATAGAACGAGCGGTGATCCTCTCTACCGGCACTGAGCTAGATATTGGCTCAGTTATTAGCGCACCTGCGAACACCGGTAGCGTAGCACCACAGCAAGGTGAGCATTATGATACCTTCAACCTAGAAGAGCTGGAACATCGCGCAATTCGCGCTGCACTCACTCACTTCCAAGGTAATGTGAGCCACGCCGCTAAAGCATTAGGGCTGACTCGTGGTGCCATGTATCGACGCTTAGAAAAATACGGGCTTTAACACTGATGTCTGCAAATACAAAACTGTCGTTATTGTTAGCTGGCGTTATACTCACGGCATTAGGCGCCCAATATAGTTGGTACAGCTTACAATTACCGGCGCTAACCACAGGCATGGTATTGGTCGCACTGGCCTGCATCTGCAGTATTTTAGTGCTGTTTAAACGCCAAAGCCGCCAAGCGCAATTAGCACTTAAAGCCCTGGCTAACGGGGATAGTAGCCTAGGGTTGCCTCGCAACCATCCTATGCGGGTACAGTATAACGAAGTTAAAGAGCAAATATTGCAAGCCCGGTTGGCTGCGGAGCAACAAGCCCAGTTTATGCAAACCCTGCTAATCCATATTGATATGGCGGTGTTAGTGTTCGATGCGCAGGGCAATATTATTGAACAAAACCCGGCTGTCGCAAGGCTGCTCGGGGCTCCCGTGAAAGACCTGCAATCGTTAGCGCAGCTCGGTGAGTTTATTAGCGAAGCACAAAGTCAGTGTCAATCAACAGCTCTATGGCAGCGAGGAGAACAGCAGGACACCTTGTCTATACAAATAAGTTTGGCCACCATCCAAGGGCAAGAGCTAAAAATTGTGACTTTGCAGTCGATTCATGAGCAATTACTACTGAAAGAACAACAAGCCTATAAGCGCTTAACGCGCGTTCTCACGCACGAAATTGCCAACTCGATTACCCCACTGTCATCATTAGCACACACCTGCACCGGTCTGTTGCCACAAGGACTGAGTTTTACCGATAGCGAAGATAAAGAAGACTTAGCACTCGCCTTACAAACCCTGCATAGCCGCACTGAAGGGTTAAGCGCCTTTATCGCACGTTTTCGATCCATCAGTAATCTGCCCAAGCCAGATCTCAAGGCGCAATCTCTTGCAGATGTGGTAACACGTTGTTGCGCGCTATTCAAAACAGACTTGGAGCAGCAGCGTATTGCTCTAAAGCTACAAACCCACAGCGACACTTTAGTGATGTGTGATGCCCAGCAAATTGAGCAGGTATTAATTAACCTGATCAAAAATGCCATAGAAGCGATGAGTGTGAACTGTGCCGAAAAAACCTTGTCTATGGTTGTTGATAAAAATAGCCAAGGGCAGTTATACATTGCCGTGTGTGATACCGGTGGTGGCATCAGTAAACAAGCTCAAGAAATGATGTTTGTGCCTTTTTTCACCACTAAACAGCAAGGTTCAGGGATAGGTTTAGCGCTAAGCAAACAAATTATGGTTAGCCATGGTGGCGACCTAACCTACCATGAACAACCCCAAGGGGCATGTTTACGCTGCGTCTTTGGCTAACGCCAATGGGCTCTGAGGGCGCAGTTAGCAAGCCCTCGCTTCAGCGGCCGCTCAGATTTAGCTCACCTTATGTTAAGGTGCCAACGCTAAGCTGATTCGCCGAAAATGACCGAATTCAGTTTATTATTTAAGTAGCATTTATGTATCGAATTTCAGCGCTATTAGTTTTTTTGTTCCTCGCGGGTTGCCAGAGCATGAGCTCGAAGCCCCAGCCCCCTGTAAACAATGACACCATAAAAACCGAGGCTCAGTCCCCAAGTGTAAGTGAAAAGGCGGTACCGCCGTCAGTGCAACCGAAACAGCCGCAACAACCTCAACAAACACCGCAACAAGTGGACGATGTATGGCAACGTATCCGTATACAATTGAGCTTTGCAGACTCGACTCACCCGGATGTGATGAAACGCGTTGACTGGTATTTATCACATCCTAATTATATGGATGAAATAAGCCGTCGTGCCGAGCCTTACTTGTATCATATAGTGACAGAGGTGGAAGCGCGAAACCTGCCAATAGAATTAGCGCTAATGCCGCTGATTGAGAGTGACTTTGATGCCAGCGCCTACTCTCACAAGCATGCTAGCGGCCTATGGCAGTTAACGCCTTCACTTGCTCAATACTTTGGCGTTAAAATCACGCCTTGGTACGACGGCCGTCAAGATGTATTCGACAGCACAGCGGCGGCGCTGGACTTTATTGAGTACCTGTATAAGCGTTTTGATGGCAACTGGTATCATACTATTGCTGCATACAATGTTGGTGAAGGCCGAGTGCGCAATGCTATTGCGGCCAATAAAAAAGCTGGGAAAAGCACGGACTTTTTCGCGCTCAAACTGCCCAAACAAACACGTAAATATGTGCCCAAACTGCTTGCTGCAGTGCATTTGCTAAAACATGAAAAAATGGACTTCCCAGCAATTGATAACAGCCCAGCCATTTCGCCTCTCCCCATCAAAGGCGCGGTTATTTTAGCTGATAAGTCGCAATGGCAAGATGTGCAAGATCTCAATCATGGCGTAATCCGCTTTCCTGCGATCATCGATGCTCCGCATTTAGTCGTACCCAAGGCTAAACAGCAACACTGGCAGCAGGCCATTGCCAAACAACAAAGTAGTGATTACAGCCAATGGCAGCATTACACCATTGCCAAGGGGGATAGTTTAAGTGTTATTGCCGAGCGTTATGCCCTTAGTGTTAAACAGCTAAAGACGTTTAATAACCTTAGCTCCGATCGTATTCGCATTGGTGATAAGCTGATTTTACCAGTATTAGCCGATGAGCAAATCGAACATAAGGTCAGCTCGGGTGAAAGCTTATGGAAAATTGCCCGCCATTACCAAGTGAGCATTGCCAAATTAAAACAGTGGAACAACCTTTCAAGCAATATATTACAGGTTGGCGACACCCTCACTGTGTTTCTATCACGCAGTTAATCCTGCAACCATTTACTCATGGCCGCATCAAAGGCGGCCTGCTTTCTTTGGTTGAGATGCGGGCAAGTGACCTCACCTGTGGGCATATCCGCTTGCGCCATCGGTGAAGAAGCATCCATGACAAAACAGCGGCCATCTTGGCGTAACAGATAGTTACCCGTCACCTTGTCACCGGCGAGCACCTGCATCGCGCCTGTTGATTGCTGCATTGATGTGATATCTGGACCGGAGTAACGAGGAAGCTCATCAAGCTGTACCTTGCCCATCCCAGCTGATGACTGCGTTTTTGCAAACGCACGAGTGACGCGTTGCTCAAAGTGCGCATAAGGGTTTATTCTCACCGGGGTTTTGTCTGCTTTTTCAGCAGCAGCTCGGCTTTTTAGAGCTTCACTGTGCTGATTAGCTTTTCCTTCACCTTCCTCTTTTTGAACGGGCGCGGCTGAGTGTGAGTCATTATTTACTGAGCGCTGCGGCTTAATCGGCTCTGGCGCATGCACGGGCTGCTGGTTCTTATTTTCTGGCGCAGGCAAGCGAATCATCACCACCTGCATTGTTGCCGGTGGCTCTTCCTGATGCGCTCGCATTACCGCCGGAGTGGCGGTGCTCAACACATACCCAAGAATTAGCATATGGCAAGTAATTGAAATGAGTAAGGCGCGTAAAAACATATCCCTATGCTACATAAATAACATCACCTTATAAGGACTGCAGATACGACGATTTAGTTCATGGGGCTGCGTAAAAATAAAACAAGCCGCATAGCGCGGCTTGTTTTATTATCACTTGGCGAGTGCTTAACAGCTTAGCTCTTTTTTGTAGGCCGTTGCCAGCCGTCTAAATTACGCTGCTTGCCCCGCGCTACCGCCAGCTGCTTATCGCCCACATTGGTGGTCACGACTGAGCCAGCACCCACTGTGGCAGTGGCGCCAATTTCTACCGGAGCCACCAGCGAAGAGTTAGAGCCAATAAAGGCATGATCGCCGATAATAGTTTGCGACTTATTAACGCCATCGTAATTACAGGTGATTGTGCCGGCGCCTATATTCACCTTTTCGCCTATCTGTGCATCGCCCAAGTAGGTCAGGTGATTGGCTTTTGAGCCTTTTCCTAGACGGGACTTTTTCATTTCCACAAAATTGCCGATATGAGAGTCTTCTTCCATAACTGCCCCGGGGCGTAGGCGCGCATACGGGCCTAATGTGCACTTCGCCGCGACACTAGCATCTTCAATCAAGGTATTGGCCTTAATCACCACACCATCACCAATTTTGCAGTCTTTTAATACGCAGTTCGGGCCGATAACAACACCGTCGCCGAGCTCTACCTGACCTTCAAAGATGACATTAACATCAATGTGTACATCCTGACCTGTGGTCACTGTGCCACGTACATCGATGCGGGCCGGGTCGGCTAGACTCGCACCGTTAATCATCAACTGTTCGGCTTGCCAACCTTGATAGGCACGCTCTAACTGAGCGAGCTGTACGCGATTGTTAGCGCCTTCAACTTCCATAGGGTGCGATGGTTGGCTTGAACTGATTTCAACGCCTTCTGAGTGGGCCATAGCGACAATATCGGTAAGGTAGTATTCGCCTTGAGCATTACTGTTCGATAGATTGCCCAACCACTTTTTCAACAACCCGCCATGACAGGCCATGATACCGGTATTAATTTCGGTAATTTTCAGTTGCTCTTCACTGGCATCTTTTTGCTCGACAATGCCCACCAGTTTGCCATTATCGCGCAGCATACGCCCATAGCCATTAGGGTCGGCCAAATCCACGGTAAGCACTGCTAGGCCACGCTCAGGAGTGGCTTTTAATAACCCTTCTAAGGTTTCTTGCTTGGTCAGTGGCACGTCACCATATAAGATCAGTACTCTATCGTCATCGCCAATATGTTCTTTGGCTACCGCGACAGCATGGCCCGTGCCTAGCTGCTGCTCTTGTAGCACCCAATTGACCTCATTATGACCGAGTTGTTGTTTAAGCAACTCGCCACCATGGCCATAAACTAGGTTGGTGCTGGTGGCCCCTAAGGCCTTAGCATTATCAATGACGTGTTGAACCATCGGCCTGCCAGCAACCGGATGCAGCACCTTAGGCAACTTAGAACGCATGCGTGTACCTTTACCCGCAGCTAAAATTACAGTCGTTAAATTCATTCTAATATCCTTTTTTCGCGACGTGACAGCGCACACTCAGCTCACGCTTTAAGTTGGCACATCCTGTGTCCGAACACAGCTGACTAAAAAGCCGCCAGCGATGTTCTGGTATGGCTATCGACAATACCGACCATTGTATCTGCAACAGTGTGAACATAGAAAGAACAGACATAAAAAAACCCGCGCTTTAAGCGCGGGTTTTTACAAACCTATGAGGTTGGAAGCGTTTAGCTGTTACGCAATTGACGAATAACACGAAGCTGCGCAAGCGCCTCTTCGAGTTGAATCGCAGCTTTATGGTAATCAAGCTCGCCACTGCCAGCTTTATCCATTTGCTCTTGCGCTTCACGCTTAGCCTGCTCTGCCGCTTGTTCATCAAGCTCTTCAGCTCGTAAAGCGGTATCTGCAAGGACAGTTACATTATGAGGTTGTACCTCTAATGTACCGCCAGCAACATAGATGATTTCTTCACCACCTAGTTGCTTTACTAAACGGACCATTCCAGGTTTGAGGGCAGTTAGTAGCGGTGCGTGGCCAGGCATAATACCAAGCTCACCTTCACTACCTGTCACTTGAAGTGATTCTACGCGGCCAGAGAAAATCATCTCTTCAGCGCTTACAACATCAAGATGTACGGTCATAGCTGCCATACTCCCCTCCTAGTTACATGCTTTTCGCTTTTTCAACAGCTTCTTCGATTGAACCTACCATGTAGAACGCTTGCTCTGGTAGCTCATCGTATTCGCCGTCAAGAATGCCTTTAAAGCCTGCGATAGTGTCTTTCAATGAAACGTATTTACCTGGCGCACCTGTAAATACCTCAGCAACGAAGAACGGCTGAGATAGGAAACGCTGGATCTTACGTGCACGTGATACTACTTGCTTATCTTCATCAGACAGCTCGTCCATACCTAGGATGGCGATGATGTCTTTCAGCTCTTTATAGCGCTGTAGTACGGTTTGAACGCCACGCGCGATGTCGTAGTGCTCTTGACCGATAACAAGCGGATCTAGCTGACGTGAAGATGAGTCAAGTGGGTCAACCGCTGGGTAGATACCTAGTGATGCGATATCACGAGATAGTACAACTGTTGCATCCAAGTGCGCGAACGTCGTTGCTGGTGACGGGTCAGTCAAGTCATCCGCTGGTACGTATACCGCTTGGATTGAAGTGATTGAACCGGTTTTGGTTGACGCGATACGCTCCTGTAGTACACCCATCTCTTCAGCAAGTGTAGGCTGATAACCTACTGCTGATGGCATACGACCTAGTAGTGCTGATACTTCAGTACCGGCTAGGGTATAACGATAGATGTTATCTACGAAGAATAGTACGTCACGACCTTCGTCACGGAACTTCTCAGCCATAGTTAGACCAGTCAATGCAACACGTAGACGGTTACCTGGTGGCTCGTTCATCTGACCATATACTAGCGATACTTTATCGAGTACGTTTGAGTCGTTCATTTCGTGATAGAAGTCATTACCCTCACGCGTACGCTCACCAACACCAGCGAATACTGAGAAGCCGCTGTGCTCGATTGCGATGTTACGGATAAGCTCCATCATGTTTACGGTTTTACCTACACCGGCACCACCGAATAGACCAACTTTACCACCTTTAGCGAATGGACATACAAGGTCGATTACCTTGATACCAGTCTCTAAAAGTTCAACTGAGTTGCTCTGCTCTTCGTATGAAGGTGCAGCTCGGTGGATAGACATACGGTCTTCTTCACCGATTGGGCCAGCTTCATCAATTGGGTTACCCAATACGTCCATGATACGACCTAGGGTCTTAGTACCAACTGGAACCATGATTGGCTCGCCAGTATTCTCTACTGCTGTACTACGACGTAGACCGTCAGTAGTACCTAGTGCGATAGCACGTACCACACCGCCACCTAGCTGCTGTTGCACTTCTAGTGTCAAACCTGCTAGGTCGCCTTCTGTAATTTTTAGTGCGTCATATACGGCTGGCACGTTGTCTTGTGGAAACTCGATGTCCACAACGGCGCCGATAATTTGGACGACCTTACCTAAACTCATGTCAATTCCTCTCGTTAAACTTTGCCGAAGCGTTAAACCGCTGCCGAACCGCTCACAATCTCACTGATCTCTTGTGTGATTGCTGCTTGACGCGCTTTGTTGTACTGCAATTGCAACTGATCCATCAGGTCGCCGGCATTATCAGTTGCAGCTTTCATTGCAACCATACGGGCGGCCTGCTCAGAGGCAGCATTCTCAACCACACCTTGATAAACTTGTGACTCAATGAAACGCACCAACAGAGTTTCCAAAATGGCCTCTGGTGTTGGCTCGTACAAGTAGTCCCAAGCGTGGGCTGATACTTCTTCTTCAGCTTTTGGCAAAGGTAATAACTGATCGATTACTGGCTCTTGCTTCATGGTATTAACGAAATGGTTATATACCACGAACAAACGGTCAATTTTGCCTTCAGCGAACTCATCGAGCATTACTTTCACAGGACCAATTACGTCCTGAACTGAAGGGGCATCTCCAAGGCCTGCCTTTTTCGCGGCAAGCTGACCACCAAAGCTTTGGAAGAACCCAGCAGCTTTGCTGCCTAGGGTTGCGTAAGTAGCGTCAACGCCCTTTTCTTTCCAAGCCTTTACGTCTTGTGAGACTTTCTTGAACTCATTAGTGTTCAAGCCGCCACACAGACCACGGTCTGTAGAGATAACAATATAACCAACTCGCTTTACATCACGCTCTTCTAAATAAGCGTGACTAAAGTCAAGATTCGCTTGAGCAATACGACCGATCACTTTGCGTAAGTTCTCAGCGTATGGACGGCTAGAAGCAACACGCTCCTGTGCACGCTTCATTTTTGAAGCGGCAACCATTTCCATTGCGCTGGTGATCTTCTGAGTATTTTTAATACTCCCGATCTTGCTTTTAATCTCTTTTCCGCTGGCCATGACTCTCTCTCCGAATCTCGGTGAGTGCAATGCACTCACCTTAGATAACTAAATTACCAAGTTTGCGTTGACTTGAACTTCTCAAGAAGTTCTTTCAACTGTGCTTCAATCTCGGCGTTGTAGTTACCAGTTTCATTGATTTGCGCCATTAGCTCTGCGTACTCGCTTTTAGCGAAGCCGATTAGGCTTGCTTCGAAGTCCATGATTTTGCTTACTTCGATGTCAGCAAGGAAGCCTTTTTCAGCAGCGAAAAGTGATAGAGACATTTCCGCAACAGACATTGGCGTGTACTGTTTCTGCTTCATTAGCTCGGTTACGCGCTCACCATGCTCAAGTTGAGCACGTGTTGCTTCGTCAAGGTCAGAAGCGAACTGCGAGAACGCCGCAAGTTCACGATACTGAGCAAGCGCTAGACGGATACCACCACCTAGTTTCTTAACGATCTTAGTTTGCGCAGCACCACCTACACGCGATACAGAAATACCGGCGTTAACTGCAGGGCGAATACCTGAGTTAAACAAGTCAGTTTCCAAGAAAATCTGACCATCGGTGATTGAAATCACGTTGGTTGGTACGAAGGCAGAAACGTCACCACCTTGAGTTTCAATGATTGGCAATGCCGTCAATGAACCTGTTTGACCTTTCACTTCACCATTGGTGAACTTCTCAACGTAGTCAGCGTTTACACGTGCTGCACGCTCTAGAAGACGTGAGTGAAGGTAGAAAACGTCACCTGGGTATGCTTCACGGCCCGGTGGACGCTTAAGTAGAAGTGAAATCTGACGATACGCTACCGCTTGCTTAGACAGGTCATCGTATACGATAAGCGCGTCTTCACCACGGTCACGGAAGAATTCACCCATAGTACAACCAGCAAACGGTGCTAAGTACTGTAGGGCTGCAGATTCAGAAGCAGATGCTACAACAACAATCGTGTTCTCTAGGGCACCGTGCTCTTCTAATTTACGTACCACGTTAGCAATAGTCGATGCTTTTTGACCAACCGCTACGTACACACACTTAATGCCTGTGTCTTTTTGGTTGATGATAGCGTCGATTGCTAATGCAGTTTTACCAGTTTGACGGTCACCGATAACCAATTCACGCTGGCCGCGACCAACTGGAATCATGGCATCGATAGACTTATAACCAGTTTGAACTGGCTCATCTACTGATTGACGGTCGATTACACCTGGGGCGATTTTTTCGATTGGCTCGAAACCTTCGCTGTCCAGTGCACCTTTACCATCGATAGGCTGACCTAGGGTGTTTACTACACGACCTAGAAGACCATTACCGACTGGTACTTCAAGAATACGACCTGTTGATTTAACTTTTACGCCTTCTTTAAGGTCAGCGTAAGGACCCATTACTACTGCACCTACTGAGTCACGCTCAAGGTTCAATGCGATAGCATAACGGTTGCCAGGAAGCTCGATCATCTCACCTTGCATACAGTCAGCTAGACCGTGGATGCGGATGATACCGTCAGTAACAGATACGATAGTACCTTCGTTACGTGCTTCACTTACAACTTCAAACTGCTCAATGCGTTGCTTGATCAGCGCAGAAATTTCTGTGGAATTAAGTTGCATGCTCTTTTTCCCAATTACGATTGTAGTGTGGCCGCTAAGCGGTCAACTTGGCCACGTATAGACCCGTCGATTACGGTGTCACCGGCACGAATTACCAACCCGCCAACGACGGAGGCATCAACACTACAATTCAGCTTAACTTTGCGTGCGAAACGTTGTTCGAGTGCCGCGCCTAGTTTCTCTTGCTGCGCTGCAGCAAGCTCCGTTGCAGAAATCACTGTGACTTCGATTTCTTTGTCGAACTCAGCCTTAAACTCGGCAAATAGTTCGGCAACGTCAGGCAGGGCGGCTAAACGTTCATTTTCGGCCATTAGCTTGATAAGATTTTGACCCTGTTCGTTGAGTTGGTCAGCACAAACCTTGATGATTACATCGGCTTGGTCAGACACAGACGGCAGGCTGCCAATGACTGCATTAACCTGCTCATCGCTGGCCACTTGGCCAGCGAAGTGCAGCATTTCATGCCATTGGGCAACCGCGCTTTTCTCAACGGCAAGCTCAAAAGCCGCTTTAGCGTATGGGCGAGCGATGGTAGTCAATTCAGACATGCTCATACCCTCCTAGTTACAGCTCTGCGACAAGTTTTTCAACGATGTCGCTGTGTGCGGCTTGGTCAATCTCGCGCTCAAGAATACGCTCAGCACCGACTACTGCTAGAGTAGCAACTTGCTTACGTAAGTCTTCTTTCACACGGTTACGCTCTGCTTCAATCTCAGAGTGACCTTGAGCTATGATGTTTTCACGCTCTTGCTGACCACGAGTTGTCTCTTCGTCAACAATAAGCGAGGCACGCTTTTTAGCTTGCTCAATGATTTCAGCAGCTTGAGCTTTCGCTTCTTTCAACTGTTCCGTGGCTTTTTGACGAGCCAGTTCCAAGTCTTTCTCAGCTTTATCAGAGGCAGCTAAACCATCTTCAATTTTCTTTTGGCGAGCTTCAATCGCACTATTTAGCGGTGGCCATACGTACTTCATACAGAACAGCACGAACACCGTAAATGCGATTAATTCACCGATAAGAGTGGCGTTAATATTCACGACCGCTCCTCCTTATTGACAGTTGTTCTAAGAGCTACTAGCGAATTAAAGTGCGAACAACATGTACATAGCGATACCAACACCGATCATAGCTACGGCATCGATAAGACCGGCAAGGATGAACATTTTAACCTGTAGTGAAGGTGCAAGCTCAGGCTGACGCGCGCACGCTTCTAGGAATTTACCACCCATGTTACCAAAGCCGATTGCTGTGCCGATAGCACCGAAGCCGATTAGTAGAGCAACAGCGATTAGTTTAATAGCAACTGCGATTTCCATTTTTATCTCCAAAGTTTAAATAGTAAGTTAAAGTTAAAAAATATTTCTTAAAAACAATAAATTAATGATTGTCTGAGCTAGCCATGCTTAGATAAACAATGGTCAGCATCATAAATACGAATGCCTGTAATACGATAACCAAGATATGGAATACCGCCCAAACAAAGTGCAATGGCAACTGCATAAGGCCAATCGCACCGATGAGGATGAAGATCATCTCACCTGCATACAGGTTACCGAACAAACGCAGTGCTAAAGAGAAAGGCTTAGCAACCAAAGCGATTGTTTCTAGTAATAAGTTACATGGAATTAAGAACACCATTGCTAGTTTGTTCTTAGTGCTAAACGGGTGCAGCGTTAACTCAGCAAGGAAACCACCGATGCCTTTAATGCGAATTGAGTAACCAATCATTAGCAAGAATACGCCAATGGCAAGACCTGCAGTCATGTTCAAGTCAGTGGTTGGTACGATTTTCATGTATACGTCATGAGAGTCCATACCAAATGCTGTTTCACCCACCCAGCCTGCAAATGCAGGAAGGAAATCAACCGGGATCAAATCCATAAGGTTCATTAGGAATACCCAAACGAAAATCGTTAAGGCAAGGGGGGCAATTAACTTACTTTTACCGTGGTAAGTGTCGCGTACGTTGTCACCAACAAACTCAACAATCATCTCAATGAAACATTGAAACTTACCAGGTACACCTGTGTGTGCTTTTTTAGCGGCGCCACGGAAGATCCATAAGAATATAAGACCTAATCCGATTGACCATGCGAGGGTATCTACATGCCATGTCCAGAAGCCACTGTCCGCACATGCTTTGTTGAACTCAATACCGGCATCGGTTGAGCACATCTTTGCATTGGTCAAGTGGTGCTGAATATGGCTCGATAGAGTCACTTCTTCTGCAGCCATGTTTTATCCCAAAAGTTAATGATTAAAAAAAATCGGTGCTATCCACTGTGTGGCAAATATCAGCACATAAGCGCTAAAAAAAGGTACTGGAAGCAATAAAAAATGTTTAAAAGCCAGTACGAACATACACACAGTGAGCAAAAACTTTAACGCCTTTCCTCGTTTCAACGAGCTTAGGACTTGTTCTGATTTGCTTGCGCCCATATATCTAAATGCATAAGCGGCAAATACAAAATTAGGGAGTACAACAGTCAAGCCTCCAAGCCATGCTGAGAGACCGGCTTCTACTCCCCAACCTACTAAAACTATTACTGCAGCGATTGTTGCTACGACACCCTGAAAAAGAACGCCCTTAAATGCGGCGCGGCGATACGGGCCTGCTAACCTTTGCGTCACTTTTTATTAACCTTAATAACGTTAAATTTTATTAGGGTGTGAAAACTGGCGAAATTATACTTGTTTTTGGCTGATTTGCAACTTGAGTCAGTGCGATTTGGGGGAATTTCACCCCCGCGAAACGGGGGTGAGAGCGCCTTAGCGACTAATCTTTAAACTGTGGGTCAATACGGTGAAGAATTCCGTCTAACTCTTCGAGATTTGTATAAGAAATCACCAACTTACCTTTACCTTTTTGGTTGTAGTTAATTTCTACCTTAGCGCCGAGATTATCTTCGAGCTTTTGCTCTAACTGTATGACATCTGGATCTTTTTCTTTCTTCTGCGGCTTTTCTACAGGCTCTAGAATAGAACGCACGAGTTTTTCGGTTTCACGCACGGTTAGCGCTTTAGCTACGGCAGTGCGTGCCGCTTCAGACTGCAACTCGCCACTTAACGCTAATAAACACCGAGCATGACCCATTTCAATATCGCCATGCTCTAACATTATTTTAACATCATCGTTAAGGTTATTGAGCCGTAATAAGTTGGTGACAGTGGTGCGTGACTTGCCAACGGCATCAGCCACTTGCTGGTGCGTTAACTCAAATTCATCAACCAGTCGACCCAAAGCGATGGCTTCTTCCATAGCATTTAAATCTTCACGTTGAATATTTTCAATCAACGCAATAGCAACTGCGGCTTCATCCGGAACTGCCTTGATAAGGCAAGGCACCACATCAAGTTTAGCTAACTGGGCGGCGCGCCAACGGCGTTCACCGGCGATGATTTCATAGCTGTCAGGTGCAACTTGGCGCACCACGATGGGCTGAATAATACCTTGTGCACGAATGGAGGAAGCAAGTTCTTCTAACGCTTCCTCCGACATATCTTTTCGCGGCTGATACTTTCCAGGACGTAAAAATTCGATCGCTAACTTTTGCAACTCACCACTTTGCGCATTCGCTTGCGCTTGTGAGTGTTCTTCAACAGGTGCATCTGCGCTTGGCGCTGGGCCAGGAGCTGGCTTAGATGACGTCAGTAGGGCGTCTAGACCCCGTCCTAATCCACGTTTTTTAGCAGACATTGGTTGGCTTACCTCTACGTTTAGGCGACTGCAGGTGTTTGTTTTTCTTTTCTGCGCAGTATTTCACCGGCCAAGGCAAGGTAGGCTTTGGCGCCTGCAGAGGCTCGGTCATAATACATGGCCGGCGCACCAAAGCTAGGGGCTTCTGCGAGACGAACATTGCGCGGAATAACGGTTCGGTAGACCTTATCGCCAAAGTGCTGTTTCAATTGCTCAGAAACATCATTGGCAAGGCGGTTGCGCGGATCGTACATGGTTCGCAAGATGCCTTCAATCTGTAATTTCGGGTTCACTAACTGCGCCAATTGCTCGATGGTTCCCATCAGCGCTGTAATTCCTTCAAGGGCATAGTACTCACACTGCATAGGCACAAGTACCGAATCAGCGGCGGCCATGGCATTGACGGTCAGCATGTTCAGTGAGGGTGGGCAATCGATGAAGATATAATCATATTGCTCTAGAATTTTCTCCAACGCGTTGCGCAGGCGCACTTCGCGTGCGAACAATTCCATAAGCTTAACTTCAGCGGCAGTCACATCGCCATTAGCGGCGATTAAGTGGTATTCACCCGAGGTTTGCTGGATGACAACGTCATCAAAAGGCTGCTCTTCAATGAGTAAGTCATAAATAGTAGCGACATCATCGTACTTATCAACGCCGCTACCCATGGTCGCATTGCCTTGAGGATCGAGATCGATAAGTAAAACTTTACGCTTGGTCGCAGCCATAGAGGCCGCCAAATTCACGGCTGTGGTGGTTTTACCCACGCCTCCTTTTTGGTTTGCAATTGCAATGACTTTAGCCACGGTGATCCTCTGCCAATTAAGCTTTTTTTAGAATTATAAGATGACGTTCGCCCTGAAGCTCTGGAACTGATAACTCAATGTCCTGGGTAAACGAAAATCCAGCAGGGAGGTTGGCAAGTTCCTGCTCAGGATATTGGCCTTTCAAAGCTATAAAACGTCCATCTTGATCAATTAAATGTGCGCACCAATGCAACATATCATCAATGGAGGCAAAGGCACGAGAAAGCACTCCATCTAATTTAACACTTGGCTGATAATCTTCAACTCGACTCTGTACGGCGGTTACATTTTTTAGGCCAAGCTCATGTTTTACTTGCTTAAGAAAAGTCACACGCTTGCCAAGGCTATCCAGTAGTACAAATTCCGTGTCGGGTAGGGCAATGGCTAATACCATACCCGGTAAACCTGGGCCGGTGCCAACATCAATGTAGTGTTTACCCTCTAAATGTTCAGCTACCACCAAACTATCCATAATATGCTTTACCAGCATCTCATTAGGGTCGCGAACAGACGTTAAATTGTATGCTTTGTTCCACTTGTTTAATAAAGCAACATAAGCGAGCAACTGATTAATTTGTTGCTCGCTTAGAGAGATATTGGCTGCGGCCAATAACTGCGTAAATTTTTTTTCTAACATGGATGTGTTTTGTGGTTACGCTGATTTGCGTAACATGCCCTGCTTTTTCAGATACACCAATAATAGCGAAATCGCCGCTGGAGTAATACCAGAAATACGCGACGCTTGGCCAATGGTGTCCGGGCGAGCTTCGCTAAGCTTGGCAACAACCTCATTTGATAAGCCAGATACTTGGCTGTAATCAAACTCCGTTGGCAAAATAGTTTGCTCATGGCGCAACTGCTTTGCGATCTCGTCTTGTTGACGAGCAATGTACCCAGCATACTTTGTTTGAATCGCTACCTGTTCGAGTGCTTGCTGGTTGTCTGATTCACTCGCTAAACCTTCGATAGCGGTAAGATCGCGATAATTGATCTCAGGACGACGGATCAACTCTTCTAAACTGGCTTCACGGGTCATCGGTGATTTTAATAACGCGTTCACTGCTTCCTGTGCTGGGTGATCTTTATGGATCCAGGTGGAACGAATACGCTGTGTTTCTTGTTCCATCACTTCTAATTTTTCATTAAATGCAGCCCAACGCTGGTCATCGACCAAGCCCAGTTCTCGACCTTTCTCGGTAAGGCGCAAGTCAGCATTATCTTCGCGAAGTAGTAATCGGTATTCGGCACGTGAAGTAAACATGCGATAGGGCTCTTTGGTACCTAGCGTGGCTAAGTCATCAATTAATACCCCTGTGTATGCTTCATCACGGCGTGGAGTCCAAGCCTCTTTACCTTGTACTTGCAACGCGGCATTCATACCAGCAATAAGCCCTTGTGCTCCGGCTTCTTCATAGCCTGTGGTGCCGTTTATTTGCCCAGCAAAGAAAAGCCCTTGAATAAACTTGGTTTCTAATGACGGCTTAAGATCCCGAGGGTCGAAAAAGTCATACTCAATGGCATAACCAGGGCGACAGATGTGGGCTTGCTCAAATCCAGCGATGCTGTTGACTATTTGCATCTGTACGTCAAATGGCAAACTCGTGGAAATACCATTTGGGTATAGCTCATAAGAGGTTAACCCTTCTGGTTCAACAAAGATCTGGTGTTTATCTTTATCAGCAAAACGAACTATTTTATCTTCAATCGATGGGCAGTAACGCGGACCGATCCCCTCAATCACGCCTGAATACATAGGCGATCGGTGCAGATTCTCATTGATAATCTCGTGCGTTTTGTCGTTTGTGTAGGTGATATAACAGGGGATCTGCTGCGGATGATCTTCCACCTTACCCATAAACGAAAACACAGGTGTAGGCGTATCACCAGGTTGTGTTTGCATTTTGCTGAAGTCGACGGTGCGAGCATCAATTCGTGGAGGCGTGCCTGTTTTTAGACGATCAACGCGAAAAGGTAATTCACGTAAGCGCTGTGCTAACGCAATTGAAGGCGGATCCCCAGCGCGGCCACCTTTAAAGTTTTCTAAGCCAATATGGATTTGGCCGCCTAAAAAGGTTCCTACGGTAAGTACCACGGATGGCGCACTGAACTTCAATCCCATCTGGGTGACAACACCTGTAACTTTGTCACCCTCTACAATCAGATCATCACAGGATTGCTGGAAGATCTTTAAGTTTTCTTGGCGCTGCAGAATCGCTTGTATTTCCGCTTTGTACAACGCTCTATCAGCTTGGGCACGAGTTGCACGTACAGCAGGGCCCTTCGATGAGTTTAATGTTCGAAATTGGATCCCGCCTTTGTCGATCGCTTTTGCCATGGCACCGCCAAGGGCATCGATCTCTTTTACCAAATGGCCTTTGCCGATCCCACCGATTGCAGGGTTGCATGACATTTGCCCTAAGGTGTCCATATTATGCGTTAGCAATAGCGTATTCATGCCCATCCGTGCAGAGGCCAAAGCGGCTTCTGTACCAGCGTGACCGCCGCCAACGACAATGACATCAAAGTGCTCATGAAAAATCATTTAATGCTTCCTACAACCAGTGAAATATTAAGAGGAGGCGTATTCTACCTAGAAATTAGCTTAAGGGAAATGGTTAAATAATGTTCACTCAAGGTAAAGAGATCTTATATATAAAAGGATCTTTTAAAGAGATCTTTTATTGATCTTACTATTAGGATCCTACTTTTCTGTTGATAACCCTATAAAACGTATGATTAACAATAAATTAAGTGATCTAAGTTATTGTGAGTATGATCGGATCTAGTAGGGGAGAACATCTGATCAAAAGGCCCTTTTATACACAGGCAAGATTCGCTTCGATCTTATCAAGTGTATAATCATGGTTAAGATCGCAAGATACCAAGCTTTTATCCACATACCGATCGAAAAAACAATAAATATGTGTATAACTTTTTTAGTAAGATCGTTTTCTTACAAGTGTTTTAATAGTTCTGGTAACCACCGTTCAGCCGTATCTTCAGGTAGATCTTCGCCAAGAACATCTATCTCCAAGCGAGGTAAGAGTGGCTGAGCTTGTTTTGACAGCAACAATTGCTCGATGTTTTTGGCCGCATAGTTATAGGTATCGTAACTAGAATCTCCTATACCAATGATCGCAAAGCGAATATTGTCGAGATTAGTGAGGGCATTGAGATCTTCAACAAAAGGCTGCAAATTATCAGGATAGTCGCCAGCGCCATGGGTTGATGTGCAAATCAACCACGCAGCCTCCATTTTCATATCCTTAAGATCAGGTTGCTCATGTAAAGTACAGCTTATGCCTTGATCTTCCATTAAGTCACTTAACTGTTCGGCCACATATTCAGTGCCGCCCATTTGACTACCAATAATAATTTCGAGCTGGCTCATTGTTACTACGCCTAAATGTTGTTGCGCCCATGATACCTGATCTGTGGTTAGGCTCAATTGATCTTAATCCCTGTGTGTAGTTCTGAACATCAATAGCTGTTTAAAATAAATATATAGTCATGATAAATTTAGATTTTTTTATTTTTAAAGCTGTTGATAAAAAGTCGATAAGCTTAGGTTAAAAAGCCATACCCGTTCATCATAACTGGGTAATTTCACACTATTTTCTACTGATAAAGAAAAATTGCATGGGTGTGTATGCTTTGCTTGTGGATAATGATCAATAGAGATTATCTCGGCGTATTTTTGGATCTATAAAACTCATTTAATAGATCCAATACTTCTATAAATTTTCTGTTTATTGCCTTCATTTCTTTTGTGAGTGCCCGTATTTTTGGATCTGATGCCCTTAATGTGCCAAGTCTCCAGCCTCAAATGCTTTGTTAATGTTAAAACGCATGAATGACTGCTACCCAAACTAGCTATGTGTGACAGATATTTTCACTGTTAATCACTATTTTTGGTGCAGATATACATGTCAGTTTTTAATTGATCGCTATAAAAATTGCTTAGTAACGAGTCGCTGGTAGCCAATATTCACACAAAATAGCGCCGATATTTGTCGCAAATATGCATCATCACCATGTTGTTGCTGTGGGCACCTAGCATCGGTGAGAGCTTATTTAACGCTAGGTTAGCGTTGCTTATTGCCTATAAATTAGGGAGCGACGAGCTCACTTATGCGTTCGTTTTGCCCTGATAGCTGTCATTTTTGGATTGAGTTGTTGACTATTAGGTGATCCGAGCTTTGCTTTTCTAATGATAAGCGTTTTTTTGGAGTGTTGGGTTACTGAGAGGGAGCTGAAAAAAAGCCCACACAAAGGTGGGCTCGCTAGACGTTATTAATCTATTTACCGATACAAAAGGAGCTGAAGATCTTGCCGAGTAGATCGTCAGAGGTGAATTCGCCGGTGATCTCGCTTAAATACTGCTGGGTTAAACGCAGCTCTTCTGCCAAGATCTCCCCGGCAACATGGGCTTCAAGTTGCTCTTGACCGGTATACAAGTGTTGCTGCGCTCGCTCTAATGCATCTAAATGACGGCGGCGAGCCATAAAGCTGCCTTCTTGGGTGCCCTCAAAGCCAATGCATGATTTAAGGTGCTCTCGCACATGGTCAATGCCTTGTGCTTGTTTGGCGCTGAGGCGAATAACCGGATGAGTAGGGTGGTCATCAAACCCTGGTTGCTCGCCACTGAGATCGACCTTATTCCTGATCACGGTAATGCCCATATTGGCGGGCAGCTTAGCGGTAAACTCTGGCCAAATTTGCTCTGGAGTGGTTGCATCCGTTTCCGTGGCATCAACCATAAACAGCACACGATCGGCTTGGTTGATTTCTTCCCAAGCGCGTTCTATTCCTATTTGCTCGACCTTATCTGGGCTTTCACGTAGTCCTGCGGTATCAATAATATGCAAAGGCATCCCATCAATATGGATATGCTCTTTTAATACATCACGAGTGGTGCCTGCGATATCAGTGACAATGGCGGCATCACGCCCAGCAAGGGCGTTAAGCAAGCTTGATTTACCGGCATTAGGGCGACCAGCAATGACCACGCGCATACCATCACGAATAATGCTGCCTTGCTTCGCTTGTTTGCTTACTGCCGCGACTTTATCGAGAATAGCTTGCAAGTCGTTGCCGACCTTACCATCACTAAGAAAATCAATTTCTTCATCAGGGAAGTCAATGGCCGCTTCCACATACATGCGCAAGTGGATAACCTGCTCCACCAGCTCTTCAATATGCTTTGAAAACTCGCCTTGTAGTGAGTGCAGGGCACTTTTAGCCGCTTGTTCTGAGGTTGCATTAATTAAATCGGCAATGGCTTCGGCTTGGGTTAAATCAAGCTTGTCATTGAGAAAAGCGCGCTCTGAGAACTCACCGGGCTTGGCTAAGCGTACGCCCTCAAGTTGGCTAATCTCTTTTAACAACATGTCGAGAATCACAGGGCCGCCATGGCCTTGTAGTTCTAGCACGTCTTCGCCGGTGAAAGAATGTGGGCCTTGGAAGAACAGCGCTATGCCCTGGTCCAACTGTTGTTGCTGCAGGTCATTAAAAGGCAGGTATTCGGCGTAGCGGGTACGTGGGCAGCGTCCTAAAATGCGCTCTGCGACCAGCTTTGCTTGGCTGCCAGAAACACGAATAATACCCACACCACCACGACCTGGCGCGGTGGCTTGAGCAACGATTGTATCTTGTGAAAGCATAGAATTACTCGATAAAGCCTGAATGGATGTATTGTAACCTAATGTTGTTATAAACAATAAAAAAGCGGCTCTTAGGCCGCTTTTTTTAGCTTCATGACCCGTCCTAAATAGCGTTGACACTTTTCAAACTTAATTTGGAGAGTGTAATGAAATCAAATAGCAAACGAACTCAACGAGATTATTCCCTCGCTT
>NZ_JAKRFV010000051.1:0-1090 GCF_022347945.1 Pseudoalteromonas sp. MM17-2
ATACTCTTTTTGTTTGGCGACATTAGAATACCACCAACAGGCAGTTGATCGTCTGTCACCTCTTAACCATGAGTGGTGCACTTATTATCTGAATTCGGGAACACCGACTTTAATTATCACCGAGGATTCTATATTTACTTTTAAAATAGGTGATGAATTCGCTCAAGTACGCAAAAAACTAGGCCGTTTTACTATGTTATGGCCGATAAATGACACAAAGTTACTGGCTTTTATTGGTCGCAATCATGTTTTTAGTTTTCACCAAGGTAAGTTAGTGGGTTATCAATACAACCAAGCTTTGTTGCCTATTTCGTTAGCTAACCAGTTGGAAATTGTTGCCGAAGACTTTACATTTTCCTTAAATGGAGCACAGTTTGCTTCTACAGCAACCCTCAATGGCCAGCAGGCAGCACTCATTGACTCGGCTTATAGCGAACCCAAATTTTTAACACTACAACAAGTTAGCGACCTTGATGAAACCGCGCAGAAGTTAGCTGGGTTTAGTGTAGGCAAGCCCTTCACCGACTTTAGCAAGGTGCAAACGTCTCCTTGCTACCAACACGCCATGACCATTGACGAGTATATTAGCACCTATGGAAACAGCCTAATTCAACTAGTCGATGCCGATAATAAGCGTGCTTTTTTTACCCCTTGTCGGCAAAAAATTGTGATGTCTACTGCCGAGCAAGTGGACCATATTAAACTCATGGAAGACTTCTCCGCCCGCAGGGCAGGCATCTACGGCAAAAACGAGCTCTTCGATACATTTTCAAAATGGCAGTTTGCTGGCCTTGGCCAAGGAGACCCTTATGCCAAGCTTGAAGCCATAGGCAACACTAATCTAGAGTGGGATACCGCTTATGTCACTACAGAAAAATGGCATGGGCAGTTTTTGGTGATTGATGACACCTTGATTAGTGGCAAAGTGTTTCATTAGCTGTGCCGTGGTGTGGGAGCAACATAATGGGAGCAGCTAAGCTGCTCCTTACCTATTACCACTTCGCCAGCAGCGTTATCGGTGCCCCTTGCTGCAAGCGAGTCACAATATAGGTGTTCACACTGGAATAACTGCCGCCATCAACGCCATTTT
>NZ_JAKRFV010000052.1:0-1089 GCF_022347945.1 Pseudoalteromonas sp. MM17-2
CCCGAATTCAGATAATAAGTGCACCACTCATGGTTAAGAGGTGACAGACGATCAACTGCCTGTTGGTGGTATTCTAATGTCGCCAAACAAAAAGAGTATCACCATGAGTTACAAGCAGTTGATCGAAGGGCAACGATACCAGATCGAAGCCTACTTACGCGAGGGTTTTAGCTATAGGGAGATTGGCAAGCGCTTGAACGTTAGCCACAGTACGATTAGCCGTGAAGTGAGGCGCAACTCGTTTCGTCATAATCATTACCTGCCCGAAGTCGCTCACGCCAAGGCACTGAAACGAAGGTGCTTAGCGGCGAAATATCGCGTATCCGCTGTGGCTGTATATCTCGTCGAGTTCGGGTTAAGTCACAAATGGAGTCCAGAGCAGATTGCGGGGGTCAGTAAAATCATTGAGAGCCCCATCAGCCATGAATGGATTTATGGGTTTGTACAGCGTGACAAATTGCGCGGAGGTAAACTGTATAAGCAATTGCGACACAGCCACCGTAAATACCGCAAAGGCAGCCGGGCGAAGCGCGTTATTATCCCAAATCGAGTTGGCATTGAGCACCGACCAGTGATTGTGGACAAGAAGGAAAGGTTTGGGGACTGGGAAGCTGATACCGTATTAGGCAAAAACGGCACAGGTGCCATCGTCAGCTTGGTTGAACGCAAAAGTAAGTTGTATCTGATACGCAAAGTACCAGCGAAAACGGCGGCCGACGTGGGGCGAGCTATGGTTGGCATGTTATGGCGCTACCGCCGCCATGTCTGCACGATTACGGCCGATAACGGTGCAGAGTTCTGTGGTCATGAGATGGTCGCAGATAAGCTGAAAACGGATATTTACTTCGCCAACCCATATTCATCATGGGAGCGAGGATTGAACGAAAATTTCAACGGCTTACTACGTCAATATATCCGCAAAGGCACGGATTTACGCACGGTAAGCGACAAGCAGATTGCAGATATTGAGCGAGCATTGAACGCCAGACCTAGGAAGTGTCTCGGTTACAAGCAGCCTGTCGTTGTGTTCAATGAATTACGCAATGCAGCCTAATTTAGCGAGTGGTGCACTTCGGACTTGAATTCGCG